>JAJYRT010000105.1 GCA_021793945.1 Thermoplasmata archaeon | reverse complement strand
CTTTCCGTTCCGTTAATTAGTAAGTGTGATTCATGATCACCTATGACGACGCGGAACTATAATTCACCAGTCCCATGGGCTTCGGATGCAGCATATGGTGCGCCACCTTGCAGTGACCATCCGATCAGAGGATGGTTGAAAATTCCCCAGCGGGTCAGTGAGTTATGAAATGTGATTAACGTCCGTTAAGCTGGGGTAAAGTTCAAACTGATCATTATGGAAAACCAGATAAAAATCATGAAGGTACAGAGCGATGACCTTGAAAATGTTGTCAATACAGTGAAGAGATACATCAATACATACGAGACACAGGTCAGCCCCATGGCGATCAGATTCCTGTTCTTTTACAGTGACAATCCTGACTTTGCGACACAGTTTGACGAATTGAGGAAGGAATTGGTACCGAATGGGTACATACCTTTCGTACAGCAGGACGGGGAGAATTTTGTCGAGGTATCCCGCAAACCTCCGGTGAGATACAGGGAAAACTGGGTCAACTTGGTAATGCTGGTTCTTACGCTGGCATCCACCATATACGTGGGATCGCAACTTTCGGCGGATTTTGTTTCTCCCGGTCCAGATGCAGTGTACATAAGCATATTATACGGTTTTGTGTTCTTTTCCCTGCCATTGATGCTCATACTTGGCATTCACGAACTTGGTCATTACATCGTAGCCAAGAGATTCGCGGTCAAGGCATCACTGCCATTTTTCATACCGTTTCCCATCGGCCTCGGAACATTCGGGGCCTTCATCTCGCTTCGTGACCCCATCCCAAGCAGGAAAGCAATGGCAGAAATCGGCGCTGCGGGACCTATTTTTGGTTTTCTTACTGCCCTTCCCCTCCTTTTTGTCGCTAACTACCTGAAGGACATCTATACACCTGTAGAGAACACATTCCCATATCTTATCCATCTGCCAATAATATACAACCTCTTCGGACTTACCTCATCATCTATAACTCCCGTATTTCCAATGGTTTTTGCCGTATGGGTAGGAATGTTTGCCACCGCGATGAACCTACTTCCCGTGGGACAGCTTGATGGTGGTCACGTCGTAAGGGGGCTTCTTGGCCGAAGATCCTCTTTTATAGGGTACGCATTTGTGATCTTCCTCATAATAATAGGGACGTTCTACACTGGATGGTGGATTCTTGCCATATTCGTGATATTCGTTGGCATAAACCATCCTCCCGCACTTGACGATTATTCAAAACTTTCCAGGAGGGACATAGCAATAGGCATATTCGCACTTGTAATGTTTGTTCTTACCTTCACCATAATACCACTTTCACAGGCACCATAGTAGGATACACCATTAACGCCTGAATGACTGGAATATTTTTTATCCTCCTAACCCGTTATCATGCCCATGAAAGCTATGGCAATATTGCCCGCGTTCCTGCCCATAGATGAAATAAAGGCAAGTATAGGGCAGATACTTCCGGACCTGGAGGTCAGGACAGATTCGGACTTTGACAGGAGCGAAGCGGATGTCCTGGTGGTGACAACATTCACCAGGGTTGACGGTGAGTTGCTTGGAAAATTTCCCTCGCTGAAATTCCTGCAGGTTGCGAGCACCGGATACGATAACGTGGAGCTGGACGCAGTCAGGAACCGGGGAGTGATGCTGAGCAATATTCCTGTGGCAAACAAGGAAAGCGTGGCAGAGCACGTCATTGCAATGACTCTGTCCCTGCTGAAGGACATGAGATTCCTGGACAGCGAACTTCGCAGCGGAAACTGGCCAATGATCACGGGTTCCAGGGAGCTGAAGGGCAAGACCTTTGGCATAGTTGGAATGGGCGCAATAGGCATAAGGTTGGCCGAAAGGCTGTTGCCCTTCGAGGTGGGCATGGTATATCACGATGTGCGGAGACTCCCTGAGGAAAGGGAGCAGAACCTCGGCCTGACCTATCTTCCCTTAGAACGGTTGCTTGAGGTGAGTGACGTTATTTCCATACACGTACCGCTTACCAAGGACACGGAGAAAATGTTCTCATCATCCGCGTTCAGGAAGATGAAGGACGGTTCCATCCTCATAAACACATCAAGAGGTGAAGTCGTTGATGAGCAGGCTCTGATCGATGCAGTTAAGGGGAAGGGAATAAGAGCTGGCCTTGATGTATTCCCCACTGAGCCTCCCGACTTCAGTTCAGAACTTTTCAGGCTGGACAACGTCATATTTTCACCGCATATAGCAGGAGTAACTGTGGAAAGCCAGCAGAGATTCATAACCGAAACAGTTTCCAACGTGCTGCGCTATGCCCAGGGAGTCGACCCACTATACAGGGTGCTATGATGAAAGGCTATGAGTTATTTGAGGATGCCTTGGAATCCCTCGACCTCTACCCAGTGTTCGGAAACCCCGGGACAACGGAGATACCCATGCTGAGGAAGATAAAGGGGTACATCCTGACATTGCACGACTCGATATCCGTGGGAATGGCCGATGGCGCGGCACAGGCAAGCGGTGACGCAGCTCTGGTCAACCTGCATGATCTTCCGGGAGTGGCGAATTCCATGGCGTTCATACACACGGCAAGAATAAACAGGTCACCCGTAATAATAACCGCAGGACAGCAGGACATGCGACATGCCTTCTACGACCCGCTGCTGTATCACAACCTCCTTTCCCTCGTTGGAGATGCTGTGAAATATAAGATAGAGGTGACCCAGGCATCTGACATAGCTCCTGCAATTTCCAGAGCCAGGTCCATAGCATTGACACCACCCATGGGCCCGGTGTTTCTTTCCTTTCCAATGAACATCATGGACCAGGAGTCCGCAAAAGTGGATCTGGTGGAACATAACCCGAATGTGAATACTGTGGATAACGAGGCGGTGCGGGAGATAGCCGACATAATAAACCATTCCAGCAACCCTGCACTGGTATACGGGTACGAGATAGACGCGTTCAATGCCCATGATGAAGCGGTTGATTTTGCCCATGCCCTGGGCTGTCCGGTATATGGAGAGCCACTTGGAAACAGGGCGATGTTCAGATCATCGGATACAAGCTACGCCGGCGACCTTCTTCCCGCCACCACCCTGATTAACCTGAAGCTGTTGCAGCATGATCTCATAGTTTTTGTGGGTGGCGACATAACCCTCTATCCTTACCTTCCTTCGCCCCTTTTGCCCGGAAAGAATATCCTGTTTGTGGGGATGGATTTATCCAACAGGATCGGCAGGAGTTACACAATGAATCCTAAACTGTTCCTCTCAGCTGCAAAATCGATGGTGTCCAGGAAGGGAAATTTCCGAAGGGCGGACGATTACAGCTTTGCTACCACAGTGGCAAGGGAAAAGCGCGGGATGGGACTGAATTTTGTGATGTCCACTGCCAGGAAGAACTTTGAAGGTTACACAATAGTGGATGAGTCCATATCAGCGTCCCCCATAGTGAGGAGCGTGATGGGTTACTCACATCTCAGATATTTCTCCGCAAGAAGCGGCCAGCTTGGCTGGGGCATCCCTGCGGCCATGGGAATAGCCACGATAACGGACAGGGTTTTGCTGGTGATAGGAGACGGGTCTTTCATGTATACGGTTCAGAGCCTGTGGACTGCAAAACGCTATGACATTCCCCTGAAGATACTTGTCCTCAACAACGGTGGATACAGCATACTGAAAAGCTATTCCAAGAGCTACTATCCGGGGCTCGAAAACGCAGATTTCTTCAACCTGGGCCTTGATATCGCATCGGTTGCACGGGGGTTCGGTATAGAGACAAGAATTGCAGGAGCTGATCTCGAGGAAATGACATGGCTGAAGGAGGGGAAAGAGGTTAAGGTACTTGTGGTAAACGTGAATTCAGAAATTCCAAAGCTGTTCCTTTGAGACCTAGGAGAATACCTTTCCCATGAACCTGTAGACCCTGGTTTCAGGGTCCTTCCAGCAGCTGCTCTTCATGCCGGCCTTTATGCAGGTTTCATCCAGGAACTGTAGTGGGCTCAGGTCAAGCTCCTCCATCACCTGCGGCAGCAGAAGTCCGCTGCGTATACCCCTGGATACCTCCAGTCCGTGCACTCCCCTGATGATCAGTGCATTCAGGTCTGTATCCTTCCCAATCTGGATCTCCTCTGTATCGCTGAGGATCGTGACCTCGTATTCCAGCTGACGGAGCTCATCCTCACTTACTGGCTGAAACCGGGGATCATCTGTTGCCGCATAGACTGCGGCCTTCTGCACTCCAATGTAAAGAGGATAGATCGACTCGACAAAGCCTATGCACCCCCTGAGATCCCCATGGATCTTAAGGGTGACGAAGACGCCGGCATTCCGCTTTAGGGATGGGTCTATGTTCCTGACTGCCGGTACCCGCATCCTCAGGATATGCTCTTCAACCGATTCCCGTGCGATCTTCAGCAGGGTCCTTCCATCCTCGGGCGTCATCCTGGAAACTTCGTCGATTTTCATGCAGATCATGTAACAATTAACTCCGAAGTATAATAATTGATCCTACCAGAGTGCCCATTATCGATGATCAAACACATACAATGGTGTTGTCCTTCTTTTATAAATCCCAGGCAAACTGGGAACAACCTGAAAAAACAAAGGTTAATTATTCGGTCTTGCCTTGTTAATGCATGAGACATCCGGCCGTTTCCGGAATGTTCTATCCCGCGGTGAAATCAGACCTTGAGTCTTCAATAGATAAGGCTATGGCTTCGGCAGTCCTGCCAGACATTGAGATAAAACGCATCATAGGCGTTGTTGTGCCACATGCGGGTTACATGTATTCTGGAGGCACTGCTGCATATTCCTACCGCATGATACAGAGGTATTCCAGGTTGCACGACTTCATCATTCTTGGCCCAAACCACAGGGGAATTGGGTCAAGCGTGAGCACAGGGATGGATGAATGGGAGACGCCGCTGGGAGTTGCCGAAGTTAACGTCGGGATAATGAATGAGATAATGGCAGATCTGCCCTTTGTGGAAAATGATCCGAGATCACACTATGCAGAGCATTCCATTGAGGTCCAGATACCTTTCCTGCAGCGTATCTACGGCAGCGATTTCACATTCACGCCGATTTGCATGTGGTACCAGGAGAAGGATGTGGCTGTGCCTCTTGGAGACGCCCTCGCAAGACACGCCGATGGTTTCACAATAATAGCAAGTTCCGACCTCAACCACTACCAGAAACAGGATGTAACTGTTCGGAAGGATATAGCGCTAATTGAAAAAATTGTGGATCTCGATCTTGTGGCATTTTACAGGACTCTCAGGGAAGTTGATGTTAGCGCCTGTGGCTATGGAGCCATAGCCACACTGATGCAGGTCACAAAGAAACTTGGAGGGAAAATAAGGCTGCTGCACCACACTACGTCCGGCGAAGTTACGGGAGACGACGAGCCCGTGGTCGGATATGCATCCATGGTGGCATACTTATGAAAGAAGCTGTTCTCTATGAAGAAGCGGGAGCGGGCAGGGTCAGGTGCACCGCGTGCTGGAGATACTGTATCCTGAAACCGGGACAGACTGGATTCTGTGGGGTCCGGACCAACCTGGAGGGAAAATTATATCTATCGGTCTATGGCCTTGTATCGGCTATGCATGTTGACCCAATAGAGAAGAAGCCCGTTCTGCACATGCTTCCAAATTCCAGGATTTTTTCACTATCCACGACAGGCTGCAACTATGCATGCGCATACTGCCAGAACTGGGATATCAGCCAGAGGCGGAAAGCAGAGGGAATCGAGATCACGCCAGAGGATGTCGTCGACGAGGCAATAAGGCTGAAATGCAGGGGAATCGCCTATACATACAATGAACCGACTATCTTCATGGAATTTGCGCATGATATCGGGGTTATAGCCAAGAAGAGGGGATTGATAAACATATTTGTTACAAACGGTTTTGAAACAGATGAGTCAATAGCAATGGCACTGGATTTCCTCACCGCTGCCACTGTGGATTTCAAAGGCAACGCAGGCACGCAGTTCTACAGGAAGTACATTTCAGTGCCGAGCGCCGAACCTATATATCATACCCTGGAGGGATTCAAGAAAGCCGGAATACATCTGGAGATAACCGACCTGGTTCTTCCAGAGATCGGGGACAGTATCGATGAACTGAGAAACATGCTCGGCAGGATTCTCGATAGTGTTGGAAACGAGGTGCCGGTGGAGTTCCTGAGGTTCCATCCCGACTTCAAGCTGCAGGATCTCCCACCCACGCCGGTAGAAACCCTGGAACTTCACCATGACATTGCAGTGGAAATGGGATTCAAGTATGCATACGTTGGCAATGTTCCGGGACACAGGTATGAAAACACCTATTGCCCGGGCTGTGGGAGGGTTATAGTGGAAAGGGACATTTTCAAGACAAAAAAGATAATGCTTACAGCAGAGGGAGAATGCATCTACTGTGGATACCCCACTGGCATAATCCTTGACG
>JAJYRT010000104.1 GCA_021793945.1 Thermoplasmata archaeon | reverse complement strand
ACCCCAATTATGACTTTGCCTTTATACCATAGGCCAAAATTTGTGTAACAAGTGACACGAGGCCATTCATCATTCCCATTAGGGTCCAGAAATGCCGGAAAATAAAGGTCCAAAGGATAGGTAGGGAGTTGAACCCTATTAGATGGGATCTGCAGTCCCACGCATGACCGCTCTGCCACCTATCCACGATACCACGGTAAATATCCAATCAATTTAAACTATTTTGTAAGACCCGTCGAAGGTTCCTATCTTTGGCCAACACCTTTAGTTCCGATTCTTGTTTTAACTCTCTGGCATCTAGAACTTTTATTCTTAAAACGTGTTGAAACGTTTAGGCAGCGCTTATCTCTTAACTTTTGCAAAGTCTCGCCGCTTATCGACCCTTTTAACGTGCTTGTAACTCTACCTTTAATGTTTATCATTCCAGACAGTATTATTCTGTTGTTTACCCGAGACAAGTGTTGCGTGTTCTAATAAAAACGGGGCTCGTTCCAACTTCTGGACAATGTTTATGACAGATGGATGCATACTTAAGAACTATAAATTCAGTAAATTTGCATTTTACGTAGAGATTATAAACACTATAATGCAATCATTAATGAGATAAATTAATATCTCATGAAAAATCTCTCTCTACTGAGATTTTAGTAAAAAGGAAAGAGTGGATATTGAAATGGAAAATTATGATGCTTCACAGATAACGGTTTTAGAGGGGCTTAAGGCGGTACGAAAGGTACCTGGGATGTACATAGGATCCACTGATGAGAGGGGTCTGCACCATCTTGTGTACGAGGTGGTTGATAACAGTATAGATGAATCGGTAGCAGGGTATTGTAGCAACATATGGATAAGTATTAACAAAGACGGATCGCTTTCAGTCGAGGACGATGGCAGAGGAATCCCTGTTGACAACCATCCAAAATATAACAGACCTGGTCTTGAGATAGTGCTGACGGAGTTGCACAGTGGGGCAAAATTTGATAAAAAGGTATACAAGATCACAGGTGGACTGCACGGAGTTGGAGTCCACGTAGTGAATGCACTCTCTTCAAAGCTCATTGCGGCGGTAAAGAAGCAGGATACACTTTATTATGAAGTCTTCAAGAAGGGCATTCCCAGTGGAAAAATGGAGAAGGTTAAGTTAGAGGACTATAAAACTTCAAAGGATCCAGACGTGTCAGAGCTGGTCTTCCACCTTGCCAGGGATCACGGAACCCAGATGAGATTTTATCCGGATGACGAGATTTTTGAAACTCTCGATTTTTCCTACGATACTCTGATTCAGAGAATGAGGGACCTTGCTTACCTGAACCCACAGGTCTCGATCACCATCGAGGATCTCAGGAACTCAAAGAAGGAAGTTTTCCATTTTGCAGGTGGACTTTCAGAATTTGTAACATACCTCGGTGAAGGACATATTTCAATACACAAGGAACCAATATATTTTAAGGACAGCGCTGAAGATATAGTTGTAGAGTTTGCCCTCCAGTACAATTCCAGCGTTACAGAGATCATGCAGTCATACGTCAACAACATAAGTACCATTGAGGGTGGGACACACTTAACTGGCTTCAGGGCAGGACTTTCCAGGGCAGTGCAGGATTACGCGAAGAACCACAACCTGATCAAGGGAATCGAGAGCATAAGCGGCGATGATGTAAGAGAAGGCCTTGTAGCTGTGCTTCACGTAAAAGTGTACCAGCCGCAGTTTGAGGGACAGACCAAGTCAAAACTTGGAAACAGCGAAGTGAAAGGCGTAGTCCAGTCACTTACAGACAAATTCCTCAGGGGCTACTTTGAGTCGTACCCAAACGTTGCAGACCAGATCATAAAGAGGGCAGTTGCCTCTGCTGCTGCGAGGGAAGCTTCAAGAAAGGCAAGAGAGCTTGTTCGCAGGAAGTCCGCACTTGAAGGTGGCGGATTGCCGGGCAAACTTGCCGACTGCTCTTCCACAGACCCAGAACAATCGGAGATATACATAGTGGAAGGTGATTCTGCAGGAGGTTCGGCCAAACAGGCGAGGAACCGGGAATTCCAGGCAGTGCTACCTCTACGGGGAAAGATCCTTAACGTGGAGAAGACCAGCGATATCAAGGCCTTAGAGAACCAGGAAATAAGGAACCTGATAACAGCAATGGGAACAAACATAAAGGACTCACTGGACATCACCAAGCTCAGGTACCACAAGATCATCATAATGACTGATGCTGATGTGGACGGGGCTCATATCAGGACCCTACTTCTTACTTTCTTCTATAGGTACTCGAGGGAGCTCATAACCAACGGCAAGATATACTTTGCACAGCCACCTCTATTCCGTATACAGAAAGGGGACAAGGTTCATTATGTATACTCTGAGAAAGAACAGGAGACAATATCAAAAAAGCTTGGAAATGGTGCAATAATCCAGAGATTCAAGGGTCTTGGAGAGATGAACCCGTCTCAGCTGTGGGAAACGACAATGAAACCTGAAACCAGGAAGCTCGTGCAGGTCTCCATTGAGGATGCAGCTTCTGCGGAAAGGCTTTTTTCCATACTTATGGGCGAAAAGGTTGAACCGAGAAGAAGATTTATAGAAGAGAATGCAAGATATGTCAAGAATATTGATCTGTGAGGAATTATAATGCAAACTAGACCTATTGAAGACGAAATAAAGAACTCCTACCTCGAATATGCAATGAGCGTCATAGTCAGCAGGGCTATACCTGACGTGAAGGACGGATTGAAACCCGTGCAGAGGAGAATTCTATTTTCAATGAGTGAACTTGGCGTCAATTTTGATAAGCCTTATAAAAAATCAGCCAGGATTGTGGGAGAGACCATGGGTAAATACCATCCGCACGGCGATCTGTCAATTTACGACGCCCTTGCCAGGATGGCACAGAATTTCTCATTGCGTTACCCGCTGGTTGACGGCCAGGGGAATTTCGGGTCAATAGATGGGGACTCCCCGGCGGCGATGAGGTATACTGAAGCCAGGCTGGCAAGGATTTCCTCGGAAATGATCCAGGACATAGACAAGAAAACAGTCCCCTTCAGGCAGAATTTTGATGGATCGCTTGAAGAGCCTGAGTATTTTCCAACGAAGGTGCCGCAGCTTCTCATCAATGGCACTTCCGGAATTGCGGTCGGTATGGCAACAAACATGCTCCCGAACAACCTTTCGGAAATCTGCGATGCAATTTCATATAAAGTCGACAAACCTGAATCAACCACTGATGATCTCCTGAAATTTGTGAAAGGCCCTGATTTTCCTGGCGGTGGAATAGTTTTCTACACGAAGGAGCTGATGGATTCCTACCAGACTGGAAGGGGGAAAGCACTCTGCCACGGAGAGGTCAGCCTCGATGAACCAAAGCACCTCATCATAAAGAGCCTTCCCTATGGCGTAAATAAGGCAACTTTTATCGAGAGCATAGCGAACCTTACAAAGAATGAGGTTCTGAAAGGCGTCACCGATGTAAGGGACGAATCTGACAGGAATGGCATGAGAATAGTTGTAAAGGTGAGGGACGAGGATATGAAAGCCCTTGTGCTTAACCAGCTCTATGAAAATTCAGCGCTCGAAACCTCCATTGGTATAATAAATCTGGTTCTGGTCGATAATGAGCCGAAAATAGTCGGGTTAAACCAGCTGATCGATATTTTTATCGCCCATCGCCTTGAGATGATCCTGAGGAGGTCCAAGTTCGACCTGAACAAAAACATGGAAAGACAGGAAATACTGCTTGGACTGGCAAAGGCACTGGACAGCATTGACAGGGTTGTATCGCTGATAAAAGCCTCCAGGGACGTGACGGAAGCAAGATCATCGTTGATCACCTCGTTCCGGATGACTGAAAAGCAGGCAAATGCCATTCTTGAGATGCGGCTACAGAGACTAACAGCTCTTGAAATAAACAAGATCAGGCAGGAACTTGAGGAAGTTAACAATAATATCAAACGCTTCAACAAGATAATTAACGAAGAAAGCGAAAGAAGGAAAATACTGAAAGATGAGATTGCCGACCTGAAGGCAAAGTTCGGGGACAAAAGACGGACAAAGATTACGTATAAACAGCTTAAGGAGAGAGCAGTCGAGGATCTGATACCAAACGAGCAGGATATGGTGATACTGAGCGAGGGAGGTCTTCTCAAGCGAGTATCCATTGAGGAGTACAAGGCCCAGAAGAGAGGTGGCAAAGGAATAATCACCTCGACTAGGAAGGAGGATTCCGTGAAGAGTGTTCTGGACTGCGACAGCCATGATACGATTTATTATTTCACCAACAGTGGGCGAGTGATAAAGGGCAAGGTCTATGAACTTGAGAAGAAGAACAGGAAGTCTGTCGGAACATCCGCACAGGCTATCCTGCCCCTAATGGAGGGTGAGAAGGTACAACAGATACTCAAGGCGCCGGAAAACAAGAAATCCTTCCTAATTCTTGTCACCAGGAATGGTTTCGTAAAAAGGACACCCGCAGAGGACCTATTTGACATGCGAACATCCGGACTCAGGATCATAACGCTCGAGGATGATGATGAAGTAGTTGCGGTGGAGCACAGAGAAAAACCTGGCAAGTTCGTTGTTGTGTCAAGCGCCGGAAAGGCTGCAGTATTTCTCACGAAGGAAGTCAGAATGACTGGAAGAACATCGCGTGGCGTTAAATCGATGAAGCTCAAGAAGAATGAGTACGTTGTGTCCGCCTTTGCAGTAGATGATGACGAGTTCATCTTTAATGTATCAAGGAACGGTATAGGAAAGCGTACGAAGGTGTCCCAGTACCCCGTGCATCACAGGGGGTCGTCCGGCATATTCCTCTCTAAATGGAACGAGAGGACGGGTGAACTGGTTTCCGCCCTGCCTGTCAGGGAGAACGATGACCTTCTCCTCGTATCCAAGATGGAGAAAACCATAAGAATAAGGGTATCGGAAGTAAGGGAGCTGTCGAGGGTTACCGCAGGAGTAAAGCTCATTGATCTCAGCGACGATGACTATGTCATATCCGCAACAAGAATTGAGGGTGATGGCACTGAAGAGTGACCGGGACAGTGTTTCCATAGCTATCATGGGAGTTGGAAATGTAGGGAGGAACTTCCTGTCTTTGCTTTCCAGGAATCAAAAGGGAATTAGAAGAAAGGCCGGGAAGGAAATCGTGGTATCATTTGCATCAGACTCCCATGGAATTTATTCTGTAAGGAGTGGAATGACCACAGAAATGCTGCTCAGGGCCAAGGAAGATGGAAAACTCCGTGAAACGGGGAAGAAGGTGGAAATGGAAGATGTTCTCGGAGAGCCACCCGACATTATCGTGGATATGACTCCAGCCACTCCAGATGGGCTCTCTGGGATGGGCATGTATGTGAATGCATTCAAGCATGGAATTGATGTGGTTACTGCCAACAAATCCCCGCTGGCAATGCACTGGTCAGAAGTCATGAACTCAGCGAGGATAAATGGCAGGAAGATAAGGTACGAAGCAACCGTTGCCGGGGGTACACCCCTGTTCAACCTTATAGACTATTCTCTCATGCCAGTCGAAATTGTAAGAGTCAGAGGGATAGTCAGCATGACGGTAAACTTCGTTCTTGACAGAATGCTCCATAACCTTGATTTTAATCAGTCCATAAGCATGGCACAAAGAGAGGGCATTGCCGAGACAAATTTCCATGATGATACCCTCGGTATCGACTCTGCCAGGAAAACTGTCATCATAGCCAACTCTATTTTCGGATCAAATATTTCTCTCAACGATATTGAGTTTGATGGGGTGGAGAACCTTTCAGATGGTATAGAAGAGATGAAAAGAAGTGGAGACAAATACCGCATAGTTTCTGATGTCTATCGGAGAGGTAGCGAGATCCTTGCTTCTTCCAGGCTCCAGGCTATGGAACCCCTTGATCCGCTGGTATCGCTCGGAACATCATCGCTATGTTATCTCCTGGAGACGACAGACGGATCGAAATACTTTGTCGGCAATATACGGGATGGCCCTTTGGAAACCGCTTCCGCTGTCCTGAATGACGTTATGCTAATTTCCAGGCAAGGGGCATAAGGCTTCCAAAAACTGGTTTGCGGAATGCCTAAGATTTAACTGCCGGGGCTAATTTTGTTGGAAAGGCGCTTATACAATGCACTTTATTTGGCTAACCAATAATTTTTAGGACTGAATTCCAGTGAGATCACTGATGGGATGCGAGGCTTTCATACCCTGGCCTGAAATTATGAACCACTGATTTTAATATGCCGATGAAGCAGGTTGCAATCCTATAAATATGATCTCAAAATTGCCAGGAGTGAAGCAGATCGGGCAGAGAATAATTTATGATGAGTTAAGTGAAATCCTTGAACCCGAACATACAGCTCTGGTAGTGTGGAACACGCAGAATTCTCTTGTTACAAAAATTTTCAACACAGAGGAATTTAAGGTGAACATGGGTAAACTCATTGCAAGTGCCAGAATGGCGCATTTATTGATATTCTTCAACAGGT
>JAJYRT010000103.1 GCA_021793945.1 Thermoplasmata archaeon | reverse complement strand
AATGTCGAGATTGCACTCAGGAGGATGAAAGACTATCAGATCCTGGGAATAGCAGAGATATATAAGAGCAACGAGGCAACCATTAAGAAAGCAATAATGCCCTCCGGTTTCTATAACAGGAAGACCATGACGCTTAAGCAGCTCTCCGCCGGCATAATAGAGAGATTCGGCAGCGTGGGAGCCATGAAAAAGCAAACCGCAATAGATGTGACGAATTTTCTTGGAAGCATTCACGGAATCGGGCCAGAAACCAGGGATGATATATTGCTGTATGCTCTTGGATTTCCTGCTTTCATTATTGACAGCTACACAACCAGGATTTTCACCCGGTTTACCGGAAAGGAAAAATATCAACACGACCTGCTCATAGGCAAAGTTCCCCCCGGTGACATAGCACTGAATGTTGATGAATTGAAAAACGTTCACGCCATGCTGGTGCTTACGGCCAAGGAACACTGCCGCAAGAAGCCTGTTTGCGGGGGCTGCCCCCTAGAAACAAAATGCTCGTTTGCACTGGAAAAAGAAAAATAGGATTCTATCCGATGCTGACTATCTTCCCGTAGCCTATGAGTCTCCACCTGTTTGAGATTCTCCTGCCAATGGATATTCTCTCCCCAATGTCGGATGCTACAGGATATTTCAGCGTTATCTCTATGTTCTGATCTCTCACGGCAGTGGCCACCCCAACCGTGTTCGCTGTTCCCACAGTGAGCATCAGGCTCTCCTTTGACTTTAATGGCTCTACGTTCTGTTCTTCCTCGAATCCTACCACCCTCTTTAGGAGACTGGCTTCAATAGACATGTTGAAAACAACGCTTGGAACTCTTCCCACCTTTCCTACTACTCGCCCGGTGAATGAATCTCCCTTCGTGATGAATGGATCAAGTTTAGTGCCTACAGCAGCAAGGCCACCCGGGATTATCCTGTCGTATGAGCTCTTCCCGGCCATGAGGCTGACAACCTCTGTGACAACATTTTCCCAGGTTGTCTTGTTCCCCTTGGTGACCTGAATGCCTGGCGCAATTTCAATCTCGTCGCCAAGGCCAAGCGATCCCCTGATGAGCGACCCACCCAGCACTCCTCCCTTTATGTTTTGAGGATTGGCTCCGGGTTTGTTGACATCAAAGGATCTGGCGACATACATCAATGGATTGGCACTTATGTCATACTTTGGAGTTGGAATAACATCATTGATCGCCTTCATCAGCGCATCAATATTGGTGCTGTGATATGCACTCACAGGTATAATGGGAGAATCCTGAGCAACGCTCCCCTTCAGGAACGCCTTTATCTCCCTGTAACTTTCCATGGCTCGATCTCTTGTTACAAGGTCAATCTTGTTCTGAACCACCACTATGTTCTTTATGCCCATAATGTCCAGGGCGATGAGATGTTCCCTGGTCTGTGGTTGAGGGCATTTTTCGTTTGCCGCTATCACAAGTAGAGCTCCATTCATTATGGACGAACCGGAGAGCATCGTCGCCATCAGCGTCTCATGCCCCGGCGCATCCACGATTGAGATTACCCTGCTCAATTCGCAGCTGTCATTAAGTTTCTTGCCGGAATATACTTCCTCCCCGGATTCATCGATACACTTGTAGACAGGCAC
The DNA here is from genome assembly GCA_021793945.1 of Thermoplasmata archaeon. Next base: position 4,888 of record JAJYRT010000103.1, on the reverse strand, counting down.
ATCAGCGTACCCAAGCTTTATTGAGATTCCCCTCTTGATTTCCTCAGAATGCACATCGGTTCTTGTGCCCGTAAGTGCCAACGTAAGCGTACTTTTGCCATGGTCAACATGGCCTACCATTCCAATGTTAACAGACGGCTGTGGAAGCATTACTGGGTATCCTTCTTTTCTTCCTTGGGGCCAAGTGGATCCGGGCCATACTGAGTTACGACAAGGTTAAGCTGAGAAATGTCAGGTCCGATGATTGATCCCCTGAATGTAACCCTCTTTCTCTTGCCATTTTTTCCTCTTCTTCCTTCCCTGTAAGTGACAAGTATTCTTTTCTTTCCGCCAATCTGCAGATCCCTTTTCATGGGAAACCCGTCGTTGGAACTGCCGCCCGTGAGTTTCATCTTGTAACCGGGAAGGTTAAAGAATATGCCATCCAGTTCATCCCCGATCTTCCTGCCCACAAGCGCGTTAAGTGAATCCTGCGTTACCTCGACTTTGTATGTCTTTCCGACCTTTGGATCTGCTATTATTGCAACCGAATTTTCCATTTATACAACCCTCTGCTAAATCAGTATTATAGAGCAAATTTGCCTTGAAATTGCTATTCTTAATTAATAGCTTCCTAATAAAATTATAGATTACAGCAGGATTGCGCTGCTTGATCCTGATATGCTCGCTATAGCCGCCTGGTTTAAAGATTTCAACTTGTGGAGAGTTGGTCCCTGTTAGTGTTGGATGATTTCCCGAATTCATCGATGCGCTTTCACTTGTAGATAGTTACTTATTTCATTCTTTTAAACTGCCAATAAAGCACGATTATTTTCTATCACGCGATTATGCCGTAAAAATTCCCTTAATTTTGGTTCAATGATCCGAACTCCCTGGCAATTAGACTAAAAAGACGGGCATTTGGTGGCCTGTTGAATGATCTATGGTTCGAAAAAACTGCTGATCAATAAAATTGATGTCCAAGTGATCATAAATGTTTTTTAGCAATGGTACATCGGAGTTCGATGCTTGTTCTGGGAATTGAGGGGACTGCCCATACAATTAGTTCCGGAATCATAGATGAGGCCCGCGTCCTGTCCAACGTAAATTCGACGTATATACCACCCACTGGAGGTATCCATCCCAGAGAAGCTGCAATTCATCATTCAGCAGAAGTCGTTTCGGTTATCCGGAGATCGCTTGAAGAGGCCTCTGTAGAGATGAAAGACATAGACGTTGTCGCTTTCTCTTCTGGACCCGGCCTTGGTCCATGCCTGAGAGTTGCTGCCACAGCTGCAAGGACGCTATCAATCAAATTTGCGAAGCCCATAGTGAGGGTTAATCATCCGCTCGGTCATATCGAAATAGGCAGGAAATTAACTGGCGCGCTCGACCCCGTGATGCTTTACGTGTCCGGAGGGAACACACAGGTGCTCGCTCACCTTGATGGAAGATACAGAGTCATAGGGGAGACCATAGATATTGGCGTGGGAAACATGCTCGACAAGCTTGCCAGAGAATCTGGCATACCGTTTCCTGGCGGTCCGATAATAGAGAGATTGGCAACCAGCGGATCGGAACTGCATGAACTGCCCTATTCCGTAAAGGGTATGAACTGCTCGTTTTCAGGCATACTAACCGCAGCCCTGTCTCTGACGAAAAACGGAAAGAGGACCGAGGACATTTTTTACAGCGTTCAGGAAACGGCTTTTGCCATGCTCGTGGAGATACTCGAAAGAGCCCTTTACCTCACCGGCAAGAAAGAGATCATGATCGCTGGAGGCGTTGCCAGGAATGACCGTCTAAGGCAGATGATAACTGATATGGCAGCAGAATCCGGTTATAATGCAATGTTGACAGACAAGCAATTCTGCATGGACAATGGGGCCATGATTGCACAGGCTGGAATTTTGATATACAAGGATCGCGGTGGTGAAAGGATAGCAGACACTCATATCAACCAGAGAGAGAGGATAGACACAGTCGAGGCCCCTTGGGTCAGATCAAAAAAACTTTTTCCTGAAATGGGAACCGGGGCAGAATCTGTAACAGTAAGGGGAAGTTTCTATGGGAGGGATGTGGTGATAAAGAGAAGGGCATCAAAAAAGTACCGGAACGCAGTCCTTGATTCCCGAATCAGGTCATCGAGGCAGAGAAACGAGTTCATAATTCTCAAAAGGATGGATGAAATGGGAATCAGGGTTCCTATTGTCTATGACTACGACCCGTATGGAAATTCTATCACTCTTGAGAGGATTGAGGGAGTAATGCTATCACAATTCCTTTCAGCAAACGAAGAGACAGAAACTGTTGTTCAAGATATCGGAAGAGTGATTGGCACCATACATTCAGAGAGAATAACCCATGGGGACCTGACTACAAATAATATTATGGTCATGGACGGAAAAGTTTGCTTGATTGATCCCAGCATGGGCAAATTGGATTCTACTATGGAGGATATTGCTTCCGATGTCTTTCTCCTCCTGGAATCGTTCAGGAGCCTGAACAGCAACAGGGAGGATCTTATCGATAGCTTTATGGAGAGTTACGACAGAAATTTTCCAGATTCACCAACAGTTATAGAAACACTGAGTCTTATGGAGAAAAGGAGAAGGTACGTTTGATAAAATTTGTAACCAGCAACGAGCATAAATACAAGGAACTCAGCAGCATTTTTTCGGCCCACGATATTGAAATAGAATGGGTAAAGATGAGGTATGAGGAAATCCAGGCGGATACCACAGAGGAGATTTCCCTTGACAGCTGCAGAAAACTTCAGTCGGTGATTGAAGGAACATTCTTCATGGAAGACACCGGGCTTTACATCTCCCCCCTGAAGGGGTTTCCCGGACCGTATTCTTCCTATGTGAACTCGACGATTGGCAACAGGGGCATATTATCACTGCTTGGAATAGACCGCAGGGCATATTTCCAGACTGTAATTTCATTGAGTCATAGAGGGAAAGTCTACCAGTTCTCGTCGACGCTGCGAGGGTCAATATCAACGGAAGAGCGCGGTAAAAACGGGTTCGGGTTTGATCCTGTCTTCATTCCGGGGGGTGAAGAACTCACACTAGCCGAAATGGATCCTGAACGCAAGAACACAATATCACACAGAAGGAAAGCTGCTGAAAAGCTGATCGAATTTATCAACACTGGAAATGAATTAAATAATGCGTGATTATACTCTTCTTATACATGTCAGCTAGAATCAAGGATTACCAGTTTTATATATATCTCGTTGCTTTCGTGATTTCTTTCTTTGTACTCGTGATATCAGCAAACGATGTCATATTCCACAGCGATTTTCTTTCTAACTCCGCCCTCTCCTTTTCCTCCCTTGGAAACTGGGACTACTGGATTTTTGTCGCAGGTGTCATTTTTACCCTCATTTTTTTCTATTTTCTTTACAAAATAACCATAGATATGAGAAAATTCGAGGAACTTGTTTCAAAGCAGAGCAAGTATAATTTTGTGAAATCCATGAAAGACCTGCAGAAGATAGCAAGACGCCTGGGGCCAAAGTACGAGAGACAACTGGCCGCAGCAATGGAAAAATTCAAGGTGAAATAGAACCTGGGGACTCAAAGGTCTTTACATCGTGGCCCAACGACATGACACAAGATTGTAACTGGAAGTTGAGACCCTGATTTCATTCGGTATGGTTAACCTGATATCAGTTCATAAACAAACTGCGGAAGCCTGAAAGCACCCTCTAACACCCGGGCATTGAAGTACTTTCCTGGGTTCACTTCGTCACCTCTAACCGAGAGAGTGGAGTCACTGCCCATTGTAAATGACCAGAAACCGCTGGGGTATGTTGGAATGAAGGCGGTATATACTGAAACGTTGCTGAAAACTTCCTTCATGCCATTATATGCGAGCTTGAGTCCGTTCGGCTGATAGAACGGGGATCCGGATTGAGTAACTATGATGCCATCCTTTGAAAGCGCCTTCTTGACAGAATTGTAGAACTCCTTATGGAAAAGCACCTCTGCTGGGCCTACAGGGTCCGTTGAATCAACTATTATTATGTCGAACTTGTCTCTGTTTTCCTTAAGGAAATCAGCACCGTCACCTATGATAAGTGTCACTCGGCTGTCAGAAAATGAAGACGCAAGAGAGGGAAAGAATTTCCTGGAGACTTCAACGACCTGGGAATCGATTTCCACATTTGTGATCTTCTCGAGTCCAAGCTTGAGGAATTCCTTTGCCGCGCCACCATCACCACCCCCAATGATAAGTGCACTCCGTGGTTTGCGAGCTGCCATGAAATATGGAACTCGCGTGATCATCTCGTGGTAAACAAATTCATCCTTTTCTGTCAGCTGGACGGTGCCATCAATGGAAAGCAGCTTACCAAAATCGTACGTCTCAAATACATCTATTCTCTGGAAATCGGTCTTGACTGAAAGAAGTTGATCCATGACCCTGAACGAAAGCTGGAGATTTTCAGAGTATCTCTCGGAGAACCAGTTCTCTATAAGTCTCATCAGTCTTCATCATTTCTCCGTATATAATTATATTTTTCCGCAATTGGTTCGTGATTTCCACCAAGTGCTATCCGTTTTTGTGAAATTACGCCCATTGCTTAATGCAATAACTCTGCCTCTGAAATTTGGCTGCCTTGTTGCACAAATATTTAAGCGGAATGTAGCTCGAGCTTTTCCACCTCATCCTCCTTGGGGAGGATCTTGGGATATTTGTTCAACAACCAAAGTTTTACGATACTGTTAAATAAGAAGAAGAGCAAACAGAAAAGAGCCATAATAGTGCTTCTGTGAGGGATAGTTATATCCAGAAATTTTTATTATAATAATGACATATCCCCAAAATGTTTGTTATATGCTGTTTATATAAAATCCAATGCAAATATTTTAATACTTCTAATTATATTATCATAGTGGAG
>JAJYRT010000102.1 GCA_021793945.1 Thermoplasmata archaeon | reverse complement strand
TTACAAATCTTGATGAGCTGGCTGATGCAATCAGTAAGGGTCTTAGCCTTCAGAACAGGAGAATGAGCCATGAAGAGTCGGTGGAGGCTGCTGAACACCTTATAAATTTCTTTGGCTATAATGACCGTGTAATAGACAATATGCTTGAGCCGGAAGACAGGGATGCTTTCTACACAATGGAAGACATTGGGGTCCTGCAGACAGAAAGGGAGGAAACTACGCTATATGACGGTCGTGAATGGAGAATTCACTACTGGATACTCAATGTTCCCAGGATAATTGAACTGTCGGGCATGAAGGTTCTTGAAACCAAGGTTCCACAGGACGCAGACTTCCAGATATACAGCGAGATCCCGGACGAATACTGGAAACCAAACTAGGTGTAAGATTTGCACATAGCCGTTCTTGACCAGGAAAAGTGCCACCCTAAGAAATGCAATCACGAATGCCAGTATTACTGTCCCCCGGTGCGAAGCGGGATAATGACCATTGATTTCCCTAATGCCGAGGGGCAACCACTGATCACGGAAAACCTCTGCATTGGGTGCGGGATCTGCCAGAAACGATGCCCCTTTGGCGCCATAAAGATAATTACAGTTCCGGATGAGCTTAACCGGGATGTTGTCCATCAGTATGGGGTCAATTCATTCAGGATATACTCCATGCCGACCCTCTCAAGAGGAAAGGTAACAGCGCTTCTTGGCCAGAACGGGATGGGTAAGAGCACGACCCTGAAAATCCTTGCAGGGCTTACGGTGCCGAACTTCGGCAAATTTGATGCGGAGGCTTCGAAAGATACTGTCATAGACCATTATTCAGGCACCATGATGGGCAGCTATTTCCGGGACCTCTATGCCAGCAAGAAGAAAGTGGTGCTGAAGGACCAGCATGTGGACCTGATTCCGAGGGTCGTCAATGGCACGCTTGGGGAGATCCTGAAGAGGGGAGACCTGAACAACAGGCTTGATGAAGTTACAAGCATGCTTGACATGGAAGGAGCACTGGGAAAAGACGTATCCTCATGCTCCGGAGGGGAACTGCAGAAGCTGGCCATAGCTTCATCCCTGCTGAAAGACGGAGACATCTACCTTTTTGACGAGATGTCCTCATACCTCGACGTAAACGACAGGATGAGGGTTGCATCCATAGTGAAGGATATGGCCGAGAAGAAGACAGTGATGATTGTGGAGCACGACCTTGCCCTGATGGACTGGATGGCCGATACAGTCCATCTTGTATACGGATCACCGGGGGCTTACGGAGTCATATCAGAACAGAAAACAACTAACCGTGCCATTAACGCTTTTCTCACAGGCTACCTGAGGGAAGAGAACGTCAGGATAAGGCCGTACGAGATCCAGTTCCAGGACAGATCTCACAAGGTTGAACAAACCGGGATACAGCTGGTGGAATGGTCGGATCTGTCGCTGAAACTCGCCGAATTCAGCCTGGACGTTTCCAAAGGTTACGTGAAAACCGGTGAAACCATTGGCGTTCTCGGAAGAAATGCACTCGGGAAAACCACGTTTGTGAAGATGCTGGCCGGAGTGCTGAAACCAGACACCGGAACAGTATCCGCAACTGTGAGGGTCGCATACAAGCCCCAGTACATCTCCATAGATTTTCAGGGCACAGTAAGGGATCTTATACTATCTGTGGCAAATGATGCCTTTTCGTCGCCGTTCATAATGAATGAGGTCCTCGGGCCGATGCAGATAAATGAGCTGATGGATGCTCTGGTGAACGATCTTTCCGGCGGGGAGCTCCAGAGGGTATCAATTGCCACAACACTGGCACGCGATGCCGACATATACCTGCTGGACGAACCGTCCGCGCATCTGGACAGTGCCTTCAGGATGGCTGCAGCTAAAATCATAAGAAGAGTCATGGAGAATAACAGGAAGAGTGCAATGGTCGTGGATCACGACGTGTATTTCGTAGACCTGATTTCAGACAAGCTGATAGTATTCTCTGGAAAGCCAGGAATTTATGGCAGATCATTCGGCCCGACAGACATGAAGACCGGCATGAACATCTTCCTGAAGGACGCCGGCGTCACATTCAGGAGAGACCAGGTCACCAAACGGCCAAGAATAAACAAGCAGGGCAGCAGCCTTGACAGGATGCAGAAAAATTCTGGAAATTACTATTATTCAGACTGAAAGTGGTGTATAAATGGAACTAATTCACAGGGACGGTTTGTCGAGAATAGCCCGGTTTTCGACCGGGCATGGAATAATAGAGACTCCGACGGTGATGCCCGTCGTGAATCCAAACATTGTGGTGATAACACCAAGGGAAATGAAAAGGCTTGGTGCCAGTTCCATCATCACGAACAGCTATATCATCCGCAGGACGGAAAGATTGAGGGAAACTGCGGAGAAATACGGACTTCATTCCCTGATGGATTTTGACGGGCCAATAATGACAGATTCGGGGACGTTCCAGAGCTATGTCTATGGGAACGTTGAATACAACAACCTGGAGATAGTTGATTTTCAGAGAAAGATCGGCAGCGACATTGCGACAATACTGGACATATTCTCCAGACCTTCAGATAGTCATTCTGAAGCGGAGATTGCTGTGGAAGAAACATACCGCCGCATAAATGAAATAGAGGACAGGGAGGGGTCCATGATAGCTGGCGCCATACAGGGATCGGTATATCCCGATCTGAGGGCAAGATCCGCAGGGCTGATGGGGTCCAGCAAAGCTTCCTATCTTCCAATCGGGGGGGTGGTTCCATTGCTTGAATCATACAATTATACAAAACTCGTCGATATAATAATTGATTCCAAGATAAACGCCAATTTCGGGAAACCTGTACATCTCTTCGGAGGGGGGCACCCGATGTTCATGGCCATGTCAGTGCTCCTTGGGGTGGACATGTTCGATTCCGCGTCTTACATTAAATATGCCCGGGATTCCCGGCTCCTTTTTCCGGATGGCACCAGGGACCTTGGCAGCATGTCCGCTTTTCCATATTGGAGCCCCATTAACGGAAAATTCACTGTTCCTGAATTGTTGAACGCCTCCCCGGAAGAAAGAACAAGATCGATCGCCGAGCACAACCTCGCTTCAATATTCATGGAGATATCCGAAATAAGGGAGCGGATTTTCGAACAGACGCTATGGCAGTATGTTGAATCGAAAGCCAGGTCCCACCCCTTCCTGTTCAACGCATACAGGAGAATTCTTGAAAGGTCCAGGGAACTAGCAAGATTTGAGGAGCTGTACAAGAAATCCCCGTTCTTCTATTTTGATTCGTATTCCGATTCGCACCCCGTTCTGGAGAGGATAAAGAGGTTTTCCGAGAGCACCAGCCAAGTCGGGAGGGAAATGGAAATAGCCGGAGAGACCTGGAAACCGGGAAGGATGGATGGCGGCTTTATATCAAATATATACAACAGGACAGACCACAGGATAAGGATAAAATGGGAAAACCTCTCGGTGCCTGTGGAGTTGAATGAAACATTTCCGGTCGAACAGGTCATTTCAGCATCCCGCGGGCAGTACAGTGATTTCAAATCTGAGGGGAGAAAGCCTGATCAACGCGGTTATCCGGATGATGGAGCAGTTGAGGCAATCAGGAATTTTGATCTCCAGAAGATAAGAACGGTCGCGGATCTTCAGTTCTGTGTCGGCATCGGTGAAAGGTTATTTCCCGATGACGTGAAGATTATAAAATCGCGGAACACCGGGCGCATAAGGAATATAATGACTCCAGACGACAGGATCATAGCCACGATGAGGGCACACGACGGATTCCTCACGCTCAACGTAGAGGGAGCCATGAGGTTGAAGGAGATTTCCCCATTACCAAGGTTCAGGGTACAGGTGGACAATGAAAGCGCCTCATTCAATTCAAAGGGCTTCAACGTTTTCTTCAAGTTTATAAGGGCGTGGGATAAGGATATTGTACCGCTGAATGAGACGCTTGTTGTCGACGAAAACGATAATGTTGTGGCTGTGGGCAGATCCACTGTGTCAGGCTATGAAATGGGCCAGTACAGGAGTGGTGTAGCTGTCAAGGTGCACCACAGCATATCCGGAAAGGATAAGCTAGATTCCTGATGGTCTGGATTTGCGCCTGGACGACACATACTTGTCTACTGTCGTTATGAACATGGCCAGTACCATAATCGTCCCTCCAACCAGTGTATATGGCCCGAGGATTTCATGGTTTATCATAACGGCTGCAATGGCTGCGAAAATAGGTTCTCCAACAAAAATTATACCTGCTGCGGTTGGCTCTATGAAAATCAGTGCCTTTGTGGTTACAAACATGGCGAAGGTTCCGGCGAAGAGTGCAGTGAATATTATGGTAAAAATCGCATAAGAGTTCAGGCTCATCTGCAATGACGGATAGGTTGGAAGAAATACAAGAGACAAAACGGCTACCACAAGGAGCTGGTAGAAGGTGAATACAACGGTATCAAATCCTTCTGAATACTTGGAAAGATACGCAATCTGGAACGCATAGGCAATTGCTCCGAAAAGCGTCAGTATGTCTCCGAGCTCAATGCCGGAGTTTGAAAGTGCTCCGCTGGACATCAGTATTAAACCCGTGAATGCCAGAATGGATGCTAATATGTCGTATCTGGATGCCGGCTTCTTAAGGTAATAATATGATATTATGGGAATCAGGACCACATAGATGCCAGTGATGATCCCGGACTTTGAAGCGGTTGTGTATTCTAGCCCCACAGTCTGGAAATAGTATCCAAAGAAGAGGAGAGTTCCGGCAATGAGACCCTGAATCACGTTCTTCCTGCCGAAAATACCTCTCCTTTTTATGAGAAACGGCACAAGAAATATTGTGGAGAGTCCGAAACGCAGGGCCAGGAAAATAAGAGGAGAAACGAATTCCAGTGTATTTTTTATCAGCGGGAAGGTGAGTCCCCAGAAAAGGGTGACCAGGAGGAGAAGACCCATATATGAATAGGTCTTCGTATTCATGATCCATTCCTTCTGAATGCATGGGGGATGATTCGTGGGTTTCTAAGCAGAATTGAAAGAATCACCTTTGAGGGAAAATCAATATCTCCAAGCTTGTTAATCGTCTCTATATTCTTGGGACTGGAAAGGATATCGTATATCCGGTTGAGTGAAATGTCAGGTATGCCGCTGAAAAATCGCTGTGCCATGGAATCGAATCGGAGTTCCAATCCAAGTTCACCTTTCCATCCAGCCTGGTAACGTGATAGGGAATTTTCAGAAAAATCCTCATTTTCCAGAACATTCCTGATAGCTTCAGAAGCATGCCTGGCTGAGACTATCCCGGTGAAAATGCCCCCGCCAGAAAGGGGCTTGACAATACCGGCAGCATCTCCTACGAGAAGGTTTCGCTTTCCGTACGTTTTCTTTAGAAAGGTTATGGGTATGCCACCTCCATTTATTCTCAGGATTTTCTGCGACCCAAATTTCCGGTTAATGTACTGAAAATGGTCAAATGCGGGTTTCCTGTAGGTACCCACACCTATTTTCGAGAGCTCTCCCGCCGGGGTTGCCCATCCAAAGAATCCCTGGGTAGACTGCGATCCAACATACACATTCACGCTGTTCTGGTCTTCCATCCTTGCAGCGGAATCCACCTGATATGTGGATATAACCCTGGAGGGCCTCGGGTATCCAAGTTCCTTCCTTACGATGCTGTTAACACCATCGGCCCCGACCACGATCCGGCTTCTTATCTCTTTCAGATTACCATCCTGGCGGTACCTGGCTGTCACACCCTCATCGTCGACCTTTACGGAAAGGACGCGTGAATTTATCCTGATATCTGCTCCTGAGGATATGGCCATCGCAGAGGCGTCCTTATCGAACTGATCCCTGTCCATAACTATTGTCCTGTCACCTTTGTGGATGTGTATGCTTTTTCCGTTTGGGAAGAAAATATGGGCTCCGTTTACGGAATTTACCTCAGCCTTTGTTTTCACGTACTTGAAAACCCGCTCAGAAACAAGGCCCGTGCATTCCACCGGTCTGCCGACTTCCCGGTGTTCCTCCATGTTCACAACGTCAAAGCCAAGCTTGGCAAGGCTGTAGCTCACGTAGGAACCAGAAGGTCCTGAACCAACAACGAGGACATCGTGCACTGTCCGCTAATTCCTCCAAGGATAAAAAGATTGCAAAGGATCTATTTAACTATAATCCTATCCCTTCCAGAGTCCTATTGCGAATCCTATGAAGAACATTACAACAGAAAAAGTAATGACAATGCCGCCGAAATGCACCGTAGACGCATAGGTTGAAAGCTGGCTCACGAGGTTGCTGATGGATATCTTCGGAATAAGTGAAAAACTTATGAAATAAGCAATCAAGAATGCAACTATTAGCAGGACGACAGATGTGAATGCTTTCTTTATTGCAAGGCCGAAAAATAAACCATCTACAAACAGCAGTAGCACTGTTATCTCCTGGCTGAAGGGTTCAAGGAAAGTTGGATATGCCATCGCGGATCACTTTAATTATAATGTCTGACAATATAAAATGCTTT
>JAJYRT010000101.1 GCA_021793945.1 Thermoplasmata archaeon | reverse complement strand
TAAGGTTCACTCCGGAAGATGCTTCAAGAACAGATTATAATTATCTGATAGAAGTTATAAAAACTGCAAGAGATGCGGGCGCAGACCGTATCGGCATTGCAGACACCGTAGGAATAATGAACCCCCTAAGGACAAGGGACCTCTTCCTGAACATAAGAAGAGATGTGCCAGGTATCGAACTGGATATACATGCCCATAACGACATGGGAAACGCTGTCGCAAACTCCCTTTCAGCTATAGATGGAGGTGCCACGATAGTTCACTCAACGATCAACGGTCTTGGAGAAAGGGTGGGAATCACACCAACTCAGATCATAGCAGTTGCAATGAAGTTTCACTTCGGAATAGAGGCGGCTAAACTGGACAAACTCGGGGAACTGTCTCGATTGGTTGAAGTCTATAGCGGAATTCGCATGCCTCCTAATTTTCCAATTACCGGTAAATACGCTTTTGTTCACAAATCAGGTGTGCACGTTTCTGGAATCCTCGGAAACCCTGCCACATATGAATTCATGGATCCGCGTTCATTGAGCGTGACAAGGAGCTATACTATTGACAAATACACCGGAAAACACGCTTTGCAATCAAAATTGACGAGCCTGGGCATTAACCTGACAGATAGTGAGGTCATGGCAGTCCTCTCAAAGATCAAGAAGAGCCCTGACACGAGATACTTTGACGACGCTAAACTCCAGGAAATTGTTGGTTATGTCTCAAGTAGCAGGCAGACAACTGTATATCAAGAAACAATGAAAGATCCTATTAATCAAAAGGAGAGCGAAGCAGACGGTTTGCAGCAACGAGTGCCGAAGCCTTGAAAGTAGGGGATGGATAATAGCCTCTTCAAGATAAGCTACGAATCCCAAGTTTCACCATCTTGTTTTTACTCTTGCCAAACAGTGAAAGATCTCCCAAGGGGGCGGATTTTCATATATTCTTTTAAGCAATGGTCAAAAAAATGGACAGTTGAATCAAGTTCGTAGTCAATCCCCGGAAGGGGGTTGATTTATGTCATCGTCAAAATCTCGTAAGCAAGCGTGGAGTCCTTCTTATTCAGTATTATTATCGTTTCATTGGAGCATGAGATGAGTTGAAGGATATTGACACCGCGCGCAAAGAGCTTGTGTGTTATTCGCATTACAAAACCGGGAGTCTTCTCTATCTCCCTCGATGAGAATATATGGATCATGCTGACATCCCTGTCGACTATAATACCCTGGGAAATCTGCGGTATTTTGCTTTTTATCTCATCTACAATATATACGATATTATCCTGGAGGTACGTTGCGGATATGTATTTCATGGTCTGAGGAATTTTTGACGTAACAACGCATATCTTGTCTTGCAATGAGACTTTGCTCTTCTTTAGGAGGTCGTCCGCCTTGCTTTTCCCAGTCTCTCCGTTACCTCTGCTCTTAAATCTGTTCAGTGCTGCCCTTACAGATATGGGATTCAGGTCGCCGTTTTCTTTCAGTATGAGCTGTGCCAGTTTACTAACATTGACCACACCAACTCTCAATGAAAGCATATAATCCGGGTTTTCCGTGAGGAATCTTGCAACCCGGCTTTCAATCGTGACCTTCTCGTTAACATTTTTTTTCATTAAATCGACATAATGTATGTGTATTTTAACATTGTTTATAATTATAAATCAATTATAACATTAAAAATGATATAATATTTAACTAATTTAATATGCTAATGGTAAATCACAATTCATGAAGGAAAAAGCACTTCTATTGTATTCCGGTGGTCTAGACACTTCCGTGATGATAAAATGGTTACAGGAACAACTGAATCTTGACGTTGTAACGCTGACCCTCGATGTTGGGCAGGAAAAAAATGACTTGCAGCGGATAGCAGAAAAGGCAAAAAAGCTTGGAGCTATAAAGACAATCACAGAGGACGTTACAAAGAAGTTTTCCGATGATTTCGTGGCACAGGGGATAATGAACGACGGGCTGTACCAGGATAAATACCCCCTCTCTACAAGCCTTGCAAGGCCTCTAATGTCAATGGAGGCAGTGAAATTTGCAGAACAAAACAAATGCACCACCGTTGTTCACGGCTCAACAGGAAAAGGAAACGATCAGGTAAGGTTTGAAGTTTCCATAAAGGCGCTGAATGAAAACCTCACAGTGATTGCACCAGTCAGGGAAATGAACATGAACAGGGACGAGGAAATAGAGTATGCTAAATTGAGGAATATAGAGATACCCTATGGAGGGAAATATTCTGTAGACGAAAACTTGTGGGGCCGGTCGGTTGAAGGTTCAAGCATGGAATTCATAGACGAAGGAGTTCCAGAAGATGCATACAGGTGGGTTCTACCCGTTGAAAAATCGGGAGAGAAGCCGGAAGTTGTATCTATTACATTCAATGGGGGATTGCCAATTGAACTAAACGGTAAGCCAATGCTGCTCAGGGATCTGATTGCTGAATTGAACCATAAAGCAGGTCAGAGTGGAGTTGGGGCTATTGACATGATAGAGGACAGGGTTGTAGGCATAAAGAGTCACGAATTCTACGAATGCCCGGCCGCTATCACAATAATAAGCGGACACAAATATCTCGAGTCCCTTGTTTTGAACAAGAAGGAAAGCCAGTTGAAAAAGGTCATGGATCAGCAGTTTGCAGATATGGTCTATAGTGGATTGTGGTTTGATCCTGCTATGGATCATATAAAACGATTCCAGCAAAGCATAAATGCGGTTGTAAATGGAACAGTCAAACTCAAGTTATATAAAGGGAATGTTATTCCGATGGGCGTTGAAAGCACAAACTCGCTTTATGACATATTTATGTCTACGTATGGGAAGAATCAGACCTTTGACCAGAGCAAAGCCCCAGGTTTCATTTACGTTTTCGGGAGCCAGACAATTACAACAAGGAAGGCAAGGAAGAAACAGTTCGGTGAAATAATTATTGAAGAGTGAAGCAATGACAAAGATATGGAGTGGTGGAGCATCAGAAGAAGCAGGTAAGGATATTTCCGACATCATGACAGTTGAGGATGCGCAGATTGACTCCATGCTCTTGGACTACGAAATAGTCTCTCTTCTTGCTTACCAGTTACAATTAAGAAAAGAATCCATCATTTCTACAGAAGACAGCGATGCTATACTTTCCGGACTCTTGCGTTTGCTTGGGAATAAGGTAGCAATAGATCCAGCCGTTGAAGATGTGCATGGGTTTGTAGAAGAGTATCTGAAGGGTAATGGTGGTAATGCATACAAGAATCTTCGCATATTTCTTTCAAGGAACGAGCAGAGCCACATGGACATAAAGTCGTTTTATATTGACCATCTTCTCAAAATTTCACAATACCTCACGACCCTTTCAGAGACAATGATGACTCGCAAAGGAGATTTCAGTGGGGCGATGCCAGGTTACACTCACAATCGCCAGGCAATGCCAATTATGATTTCCACATATTTTGACTATTTCTCCAGGATATTCTTAGATATGTCACTTGATGCTCTCGATATATCTGAAAAATTTACAGCTATTTCACCACTTGGTTATGGTTCCGGATTTGGCTCATTTTCACCCATTGATTTCAAGACTGTTGCCAAAAATCTTGGTTTCAAGTCCAACGCACAAAATCCAATGGCTGGAAGTTTTTACCGTGGCATTGACGATCTGGACGTGTCAACACTCCTTCTGAGAATAATGATTTTTTTATCTAAAATATCCCAGGACTTCATAAGTTTTAGTGCAGGGGACGCGGCGTTCTTAATAATACCGGATGGGTTTTCTACTGGCAGCTCACTAATGCCAAACAAAAGGAATCCGGACTTTCTTGAAATGGTTCAAGGCTACGCCTCCGAATCTATAGGGCACTATGTTTCAACTGCCGCTATCCTGATGAATAAAGGATCTGGTTATCACAGAGAATTTCAGGCATCAAAGGACAAAACCATAGAATTTGTTATCTTATGCGAGAAGATTCTCAATCACTTTCAAGATTTTATGTTGGAATTCAAGCTCGACGAGAAAAAAGCTACGGATTCAATGGAAAATTCCATAAATGCAACTGCGGAGGCATTCTCAATCTTTCAAGCTGGAAAGCCTTGGAAGGATTCATATGCTGTGGTAGGTGAGAAGATAAGGAAAGATATACCTCTCGATTATCACAAACCGCCTGAATTCGCTTCTGTCAGTAGTCAAGAAATTTTGTACGCAAAGGAGAAAAGGATGAAACTTTTAAACTCATGGCGGATGCCAAGGGAAGATGTGCTACTCCGTGCCAAAGATATAATAAAAAATAAATCACTTGCCGAGAAAATTTTGAAGGATTGAGTTCGGTTGAGCAGCAAAATTATTATGAAATACAAATTTGCATAGAACATTTTTAATGATAGCCTGGCTCTTCACTTTATCAGGTCATTTCTATCTTCACGCCTTCATGTCTTAGCTCGTTAAGGATGTGATTCATTTTCTTCTCGTCTTTTCCCAATTCCTCAGGTGGGAAGAAACCCCTGATCTCAGGGTATTCAGTTAGCAACGTCGCAGTAATAGCGGCGGTATGCCCTGTGAGTCTGGCCATCGAAGTCAGATGGTCATCTCCATAGTCCCTTAGCTCAATCCTGTGCTCTTTCCTGTCGAGAGAAATGACATCCAGAATAGATACATCATGGGTGTCGTTAAATTGTGAGAAAATCCTCTCTGTCATTTTTCTTGGGGACATTTCATTTTCATCTCCAAAATAACCCATTTCCTTGAGAAATTTCATGTTTTTGAGATGGCCTTTATATCTAAGAGTTATCTCGAAAAGATCCTGGACGGGAAGTGTGCTGATCAAGGTGCGGAGCCCATCAGAATAGAATCCTTCAAGCTTCATAAATCCTCTTGGCTGATAGTTGAATGTCTTTCCAAGAGGGTCAGATTCAACGGTAGCCCCGTTCTTAATGAGCCTAGCTGGCCTTATGTATTCATCTATGAGTCCCTCCACGCTCCACGTTACGCTATGTAGAAATGGCTTCCTTGGTTCAGCGGGTAATCCACCAACATATATCCCAATTCTCTTTGTGTCAAACTTCGTGAACAAATAACCCGCCATTATATTCGAAAGTCCTGGGGCAAACCCGCAGTCCGGTATATAAACAGAATTTGCAGGCACACTTGCTTGAAAGATAAAAGGATTTTCCTGGTAGAACGATACATCCACAACTTTCCTGCCATCCTTTAGTAGCTTGGCAACCGTGTTTTTTGCAATCTTTCCCGGCAAGGCGACCACGAAAACATTGCTGCTGGACAGAATCTCCGGATTTGTCTCAACTGTGCCCTTTATCTTTTCAACAGAGGAGACCTGGTTCAGGGCTCCCCTGTTCGGGTCTACAAGCACGCATGACCCTTCATTCGAAAGAAATCCTGCTATCTCTCTCCCTATGTGCCCCCCTCCAATCACAGCATAGTCTCTCATTCTATCAACACGGCATGAGAAGTGGGAATAAGTATGTCTCCATCAAGTAGAAAAATCCACTGGATTTTGGTTCCGTGCGGGTCGCTTTAGTCTTTCCAGTTAAAATGTCCACGATGGTACATCGTGTGCCGTTTATTATGCCCTCTTTCTTATCATGCGAGAGTAAGGTGACTCTCTTTGCTTCCTTGACTGGCTAGCAAACGAAAGTCACATCCCCAGAATTAAAGCGTTATTTTTTTATTCTACATTGCAATTGGTAGCGATAAGTTGAATTGGAATCCCGGTCCTGAGCTTTTTCCAGAAATGAGGGGGATTCTATTTGTCCAATAGATATCTCATTCTTGAGGACGGGACCATAATAAAGGGGTCAGGGTTTGGTCATGATTCTGGCAGTTATGGAGAAATTGTTTTCACAACAGCAATGACAGGATATCTAGAGTCCATTACCGATCCATCATACAGGGGGCAGATGCTTGTCTTTGCCGCACCGACAATCGGCAATTATCCGCTGCAAAAAGGCAAAATGGAATCTGATCGCGCACAGGTATCTGCCGTGATAACAAGGGATGCACATTCCACCCTCTATTCTGGGGAGAGCGGCACTCAGCTCGACAGGTTCCTCAAGGATAACGGAGTGCCTGGAATAGACGGAGTAGACACTAGACTGCTTGTTCGCAAGATAAGGGAACACGGCGTCATGAAAGCTTATATTTCCGACACCCCTGAGTTTCCTGATGAGTGGCCAGATCCAATGGCCACAGATCTGGTCGGCGCCGTCAGCACCATATCATCATACACTGTTGCAGGGGCGGGAAAGAGAAATATTCTATATATCGACGTTGGCACCAAAACAAGCCTTGTCAAGAGCATATCTGAAATCTTCTCTCTGACTGTTGTTCCCTACAGCGAAAATATCTCCAACCTGGAGGCGGAATATGACGCGATCTTTGTGTCAAATGGCCCTGGCGATCCAGCTCACCCTGCCCTTGGAAAGGTAAGGGAATTTCTTAAGGGCAATACAGGTAAACTTCCAATATTTGGCGTATGTCTTGGGCATCAACTTCTTGCCTTGTCCGGCGGAGGCAGAACCATTAAGATGAAATTCGGGCACAGGGGG
>JAJYRT010000100.1 GCA_021793945.1 Thermoplasmata archaeon | reverse complement strand
TTTTTTCCTATGGATTCGGTGAATTGTGGCATAAATCCACGTTTAATTTATCTGGAGATTTTATGTAGGGTCTTCAATCATCAGAGATGTTTCCCTGAATTGCTGACCTTTCTTCTCTTATCAGGTCCCCGACAATAAATAGCTGAATTCTTTGTATTCCATTGGGCATTGTCCTGGGGGCGAAATGTGGTTTGCTACTGATGCGCGTCAAAAACAATTCATAAGCTTACTCACAATTGGAAGCGAAATTCTGCCATAATGACCTGAAAAAATAGACCTATGACGGATTCGGTATTCTGGCAATCAAAAGCCATAATGCCCGAACTCTAAGGCTAAAACCACATCATGAATAGTTCTCTCGTGGCCTGTATCCAGCAGTCAGGCTAATTTAGCATCGTTCCGGAAACGTTGAAAATTCCTCAGTCTTCACTTATTCCTGAACTACTGGGGTCAAGCGACTCGTAAACCTGCAATTCCTTTCCTGCTTTCTTTGCAGACCTGTAGCCACCCTTTCCGCTTCCCTTGCTCCCGAAAAGGCGCGAAAGGTTAAGGGATTTTATTGTAAGTATGGAAAACCCGAACATGGATAGTCCAAGAACCCATACCCCCACATATAGGGAATAGGCACCAAGGAATAATCCCACCATTGAAAATGCCAGTTCAATATAGGATACTTTCCATATCTTCAGTTCCCGGTTATAATCAACTTCTTTAGCAAATTTTTTATCTCCCGTCTTTGGAGTCTTGAAATATGGTGTATTCTTCCTGAAAATTCCCTGTATGAAAGCTATTGCGCCGAGTATAATCATGCAAGCACTGGCGTAAGTCAGTACGGGTATCATGAACAGGTTTCTAGGTGTGATGATATTTTGAACTTTCAGTGCATAAAAAGCGGAAAGATAGAACAGAGCAGTCGGGACAGTAACAATTACCACGTAAAACGGGCTGCTGAATACTGAAGTTCCCGGTGCCTGCCAGCCGAAAACCAGTGAAAATCCGGACAGAAAGCTCGTGATTATCCAGCTGAGGTTCGTAAAGGGGGATAGATACGTCAGGAATAGAACGAACTTGTCTCTTGCTGACAGGTCCTTTGAATGTAGCGTCTTCTTAAAGTAAACTGACGCGATTTTTGTCCAGCCCTTCTGAATTTGATATGCCCGTTTTTTCCATATCTCCAGAGTTTCCGGATCCTCACTCATGATCCTTGCATTGCTAAGGTATATGCCCCTTGTGCCAGCTGCATAGAGTTTCCATGAAATCTTTGCATCATCAATCTCTATATGTTCTTGCCACAAGCCCACTTTGCGAATATCAGAGCACCTGTACATTATATATCCGCCTTGCCCCGAGAACGGAAAACTTGACAGATAAGAGCCCATCTTGGAGATTGTATCACCTTGATCCTGTGATACTGCAAAAAGGGAAGTAATCATGTTGAAATGCCTGTTATAGTGCCCGACGCGAAATGAAACAAAGGATGTTTTCGGATGTGTCTGGAAGGCATGGACACCTTTCTGGATCGTGTCTTCAAGAATCCTGGAATCTGAATCCAGCTGAAGCACATACTCCCCCGTCACCAGGCTCATCGCAAGCGTCATTGCGCCGGACTTGAAGTTATCCCTGTCAGGTCGCCTGAACACAACGGCCTCGATCCCAGCATTCCTGACCCGTTGAGCCGCAGCGTCAACTATTGCTACTGTTTCATCAGTTGAATCGTCAGCAAACACTATCTGCAGCTTATCTTTCGGGTAGTTTGTTGCTATAACGGAATCGACGCTCTTGTCGATTACGTATTTCTCGTTGTAGCTTGCTA
Source organism: Thermoplasmata archaeon (assembly GCA_021793945.1). The sequence continues at coordinate 4,746 of JAJYRT010000100.1, read as the reverse complement.
TAAGAATCGATACCTTAGGAAAGTCGGTTAGCACTGGAGTTTCCTTTTCAAGGGTGGAAGGATATCTTAACGAATAGAAGAACAGTACAAGCTGAAAATATGAGACCATAAGAACAGGTATGGTAAAAATAATTGAAATTATAGCCACTAATTCCCATGTCTGCATATTTCTTCTAAGTCGGTAAGTGATCCCCGGAATATATATAATTTTACCCTGTTGAGATATTTCACATTTCACGATAAGTTGTGTAGCTTGTCAAGAAAAATAAAAATGGATGTCAACCGGTTTAAGGATGATTCAGTGACACTTATCTGAATGAACATTCCCCTATGGAAGAGGCATCCTGAAAAGTTCGTATTTGCGATAATCGTAGGAGACATAATTCTGGCTAAAATCAAGCTCCAGGAACATAATCTGGATGTGCAGTAGGTTTCAGGTCAGTGAACGATGATTCGGTACGGAATTCCAAGTTTTCTGGCCATGGCACCTTCCATATCATCCCTGTCGCCGAGAACAAAAGATTCACCCAAATTGACGCAGAAATCCCGCGCAGCCATTTCTATCATAGCTGTCTTTGGTTTTCTGCAATTGCAACCCTCCTCCGGAAGATGGGGGCAGTAGTATATTGCGTTTACCAGAACTCTATTCTTGCGCAATTCCAGTAACATGAAGTTATTGAATCTGTTCATCTGTTCGACAGTAAAGTATTTCCTCCCGATTCCTGATTGATTCGTGACGATGATTATGAGATAGTCTCGTTTCTGGTATTCTCTCATTATGTTGACCGTATCCTGGTAAATTACCAGGTCTTCTGGCTTAAAACAGTATGGGCAGTCCCTGTTGATAGTGCCATCCCGGTCAATAAACAGAGCCCTATTCCTGTGCGCCATCTTATCCGTTTCCTGAGAAGTTATCATCCCAGCCAATAAAACAATTCTCATTGCTTATTGAAATTGGGCGAAAAAATCCACAATGTCCACCGAAAACCGAAGGATGTGAATCTTGAATTGCGAAAAAAATCTCAATCAAATGGTCTGATCCTTTTTATTAAGGGGAAAATCGGCAGCAGTCCCGGACATATTCATTCCAGAGGGACTTGCATGATTTTCAGTGATTGGGGGTTGATTGTCGCTCTCAGTGGGCTGAAACCAATAAATTCGCCGTCAATCTCGAATGGTATTCCAGGGGTAGCCACTTCAAGGCTTCGGGCAGCGTAATTCTTCACCTTACGATCACTGAGATAACTGCCGTTTCTTATCTTAGAAAGCTTCATGAAGAATTCTGCCTTTCCCATCTTTTCAATTATGTGTATATCCATGATTCCGTCATCTATGCTGGATCCCGGAGAAGCAAGCAACCCCCTTCCAAAATATCTGCCATTCGCGATTATGCACTCGACAATATCGCCAGAGAATGAGAAAGAATCGCCGGATATTTCGGCGGAGAATGTCCTGAGCCTCTCAGCCTCTGCAAGTATGTGTCTGGTAAACGAGGTATTTCCATTGAGTTTCCGTTTATCGTTGAACCGCTTCATCACCAGAGCGCCGAATCCAAGTTCCATTATGTTGATGTAATGGATTTTCTTGCCTGCATATTCTACCAGGATAGTGTCAATCTTCCTTGTCCGGCCTGCCTTCATTGCCTCGGACAATCCGGTAATCCCAATTCTTCCGACGCTTCTCGTGAAGTCTGATCCGTTCCCGAAGGGAAGCGGAACAAGAACCGATTCCGTACCAATTATTCCCTGCGACGCTTCATTCAGGGTGCCGTCCCCACCCGCAACTATGATGAAATCAAAACCGCTTCTTGAGAAGCTTTCGGCAGCAAGAGTGGCTTCCCCGCTCTTCCTTGTTACGACAAGTTCAGTTATGCCAGGTACCTGTTTTTTTATTTCTGGAATGAAACTGACCGCAGATCCGCCCCCCGATATGGGGTTCACTATTACCCCTATTTTCATTTCACTGTTCCATCGATTTCAGGACATTCGCAGCTTCCTTCCCGACCTGTACCTGGCCCATGGGGTCGTATATCTGTGCCGCTTCCCGCCTGAGCTTGATGTCATCCGGATAAACTGGGCATTCATACATTGCCTCAAACTTGATCCGGTCCTCTCCCCTGGGTCTGCTGTAGTCCAGCACAGGCAAACCCCTTGTCCGGATATTTACCTTGAGCTCAGAAGCTACCAGCTTTGCCACCTTCCTGGAAATTGCCCTGTAGCTTGTCAGCTTTCCACCATAAATATCTATCATGCTACTGTCTCTTTCAATATGGAAGTCCCTGGATATCTTTCCGGGATCGTCACCTGATCCGAACAGGGGCCTTATGCCGGCAAAAGCGTAAACAACCTTGCTCCTGTTCAACTCAGGGAAGAGGCGCTTTGCACTTTCAACCAGGTAGTCCACATCCTCGTCCGGAATGGAAAAATCGTCCGGAGACTTTACGAACTTATCCGTCGTGCCAATGAGCGTGATCTTTTCACGCGGTATGATGAACAGCTGCCTCCCGTCAATGTGCGATCTGAAAACAAGTGCATAATTGAGGTCCAGGTCCTTTCGGTCGACCACAATGTGGATGCCCTTGCTCAGGTTCAGCTTGCCCGGGTTGTTCCTGTCATACAGTTCCCTGATTTCCTTTGCCCACGGCCCTCCGCAGTTCACCACAAGGTCTGCTGTTACTGAGCCGGCTCTGTTGTCAACCTTGTCAAGGTACTGGATGGAAATTCCACCATCAGTGCGTGACATGGACTTGACTTCGGCGTAATTAAAGCAAGATGCCCCCTTCTGCTGGGCATAGGCAATATTGTACATCACCATCTCGGTGTCCTCTGTCACTCCGTCGTAGTAAGGAAAATACCCTTTCACTCCGGGCAACCCAAGATCGTCCCTGATCATTCTTTGAACCCTGAAATGCCCGGCAAGTATATTGTAAAGGAATATGCCAAGGGTTAGCTTTCCCTTTCCCCATGAATAGTCATCAATTATGACCCTGAAATCGAGCTTAGAAACAATATCGGTGTTTTCCAGGAGGTATTCCCTCTCCTTCAGCAGCTCCCGTGTCAATCTCAGTTTGCCCTGCTGGAGGTATCTTAGCCCACCATGTATCAGCTTGGACGATCCAGAGCTCGTCCCAGCCGCAAAGTCGTTTCTCTCAAACAGGACTGTCTTGATCCCGTTCTCCGCAAGGATATTCACGATCCCCGCCCCGGTTATGCCGCCGCCTATAATCGCGACCTGGAAATGCTTGCCGTCCAGTTCAGCAATGTCTTTTTTCCTTGTTCTGAATGAAAATTCCTTCATTTTATCCCACCTCTGAAAATACCGGGTCCCTCAGAAGGGATTGCATGTGAAGCTTACTGCTTTCCTCAAACTTCCGCATCAGGTTTCCCGGTCCATGATGGTGCGTCACCGGCGATTCCATTCTTATGAAATTAGCAAGCATTGCATCCCTTATTGCAATTAAATCATCAGGTTCCTTATTAGACTTTATGGCAAATGTGAAATATATGCATGCCCCCTGCGGGTAAACGTGGGAAATGTGTGACATGATAAATCCCCGGAATTTTCTTTCATTCTGCAGCCTCCTGAACAGGGACACTGTTGATCGGTAAAGTTCAGCCAGGTTTTCCCATCTTGCTGATGTTTCCAGCGTATCTGGAACAATTCCGTGCATCCAGAGCTCATTGCCAAGGTATGGCCTCTTGTACCGATCCCTTTCCCAGGTTTTTGCCGGTGATGAACCGATGGAGATTGATCTTGGCGGCTTGGTGATCCTGTCCTGGTCATTGTCTACCATAATTAGTATTGAAGGGTCGCTGAATTTCCTCATCCTGACGATTCTCCGCACATATTTCAGCCCAAATGAGTCTCTGCTGTTCTTCAGGGAGAATTCCGTTTCTACCCCATCGGATAGCCTGGAAATTGCAGGTATTGATTTCATATTCCTGAGAAATGCAATGCCCGCTTCAAAGCTTTCGACAATGAAAGACCGGTAATATCTCTTCAGTGGCAACCTGTCCAGCTTGACCGCGGCTTCCGTGATGATGCCGAATTTCCCCTCGGAACCTGTAGCGATATCCTTTGCCATCAGGCCAGCAGATTCGCGCGGACTTATCGTATCAGCCAAAGTGCCATCCGACCTCAGCATCCGGACTGAAAGAAGTCGATCTTCAATGGATCCATAATAATTTGATTCCTGTCCGGCAGCCTTTGTCGCTATCCATCCTCCAAGAGTCGATCCTTCCATGGATTCGGGGAAGTGCCCCATGGTGTAACCGGAGGAATTGAGTTCATTCTCAAGTTCGAGTCCCTTCCAACCTGAACCTATTACTGCATAGTTTTCCGAAATCTGCAGTTTCCTGAGGCGTTCAGTGGATATGGATATAGTAGCTGCACCCTTCTGCGATTGCAGCGATCCATTGACACTTGTTCCACCTCCGTAAATGATTCCATGTATTTTCCTGGACTCCAGGAAAGCAAGCAGTGGAAGGATATCCTTGTCATCGGGAATGACTACTGCATCGACAATTACTGGATATTTCCCATTCCTGACGCCAAGTATTTCCGGGGAAGACATACCAAGAGAGTGCTTAAGGCGAGTGGAAGCATCGATGAAAACTCTATCTCGCCCCAGGATCTCAGAAAGTTCCTTTTTGAGATCAATGTTTGGAGGGACGTCCGGTGGTTGTGTCATTCCGTCCCAGGGTTTTTCAGGCCACCTGATGCCAAAAACAGATTCTATCTCTTCAA
>JAJYRT010000099.1 GCA_021793945.1 Thermoplasmata archaeon | reverse complement strand
CGGATCATAATTGGGTCTTCCGCCCTTCTCCGTGTCATTCTCATACAAAGAGGAGAGGATTGGCCTGATCCTCTCGAAGTCAATGCGATCAGAAATGCCGGTTAAGGGATCGCCAAGTGCTTCGATCCCCCTGTATAGTTCGGATAATCCTGTGTGGTAAAGGTTCATGGATATTGATCATGAGGTCATGAAAAAGGGATTCGGTGGGAGTTTTTGGAAATCCTAAGGACGTTATAAAACTCAGCGACTCCTGTGGGATCAATAAAAAATTTTATGGTGTGATGCTGATGTTTTGGGCGGACCCAAAGACCAAGGAAAACCTCAATTTGGACACTATAAGAAACATCATCTTGATGCAGACAAGAGAAGAGAAACCAGGAGCAAGAACAACAAGGCTTGAATTCCTCTGGAGTTCTTCGCAGAAAACCGAGTACAAGTCGCTATTTTAGTTCATTTACGTAATACTAGATTGTGTGAGTTAAAGATATTCATATCCTGGGAAATAGCAAAGGTATACCTAGCTTTAAGGTGTAATATTAATTGATTTTCACACTTCCTTCAGAGTGTACTTAATATTCCTTTTTTTGCACCACTCCATCGCTGCCTGGGTTTTTCTTCTCGTGATTGGATTGTTTATCAAGTGACCCCCTTTGATTTCCACTATTTCCTGATCTCCATTCTTATATTCAACAAGAAAATCAGGATTGTAATGGGCCAGTTTGTCATCAAGATTAAAGTAAGGTATCCTTATACCGTGATTCTTTGTCCACTTTGCGACGTCATCTGATCTTTCAAGGAATTCCATGTACTGTCGTTCCTGATCGCTTTCATAGTACTCAATGGAATAAGCACTTTTTTTTGGATCCTTATAAACTCCTTCAGCTGGCAATTTAATCATCACCCCCTAATAGAATTCCTTTCAATATCCCTTTAGAAAAATTTTTTCTTATTTCCGGAATGAATCTAATTATGGTTTCCAATTTATCCTGGTTTGCGGTGGATAGAGGGTTATCCAGCAAAAATTTATGACAAATATGATCCATTACGACATTGTACAGTCTTTCCTGCTTTGTTATGTCATAGGCATTCTCCTCGATCATTGCCTTTACCATAGTTGCAATTTCAGCAGTAACATCCTCTACAGTAAGATTGAAGTTTGAAGACCCTGTGAAAATCTGGCCTCTGCCCTTGTCCTCAACTTCAGATCCAAATTTTTTCCCCACAGACTTTTTCCTGAGTCGATCCATGATCACCGCAGTGATTTCAATAGATTCAGACGTGTCATAGGTAACTTCTTCCAATTTTTCTTTCCAATTGAGTACAGGTTCTTCACTCTTCAATTTCGCACGAATTTCTTCCAATTTCGCCTGGAAGCCTGTGTCAGTACCCGGTGGTTTTACTGTAATCAACTTGTCAGGGTTGACTAATTTCTGTATGAAGTGCGTTCTGGCCGGAATATCTTCATTTCTGATCTCGTCGTTTGGAAGTATGTCCTGTCTTATCCTGCTAACATTCATCAGCTTCCATAGCCAGTTATGATCCATCTTTGGGTGATCTACAACAAAAAGTATCTCAGGATCTGATGATCCCTTCCTAATTTTTCTTAAACCACGGCCGATTATCTGCTGTCCGAAGACAGGTGATGTTATCCTTCGGAGTAAAAGAACTATAGAAACCTGGGAAACATCCCAACCCTCCCTTAACATGAACACGCTAACCACTGCCTCATATGGACTGCTAAAAGATCCTATGTTCTTTGCCTCGTCACGTTCCCTGTCATCTGAATCCTCTGTAACCAGCAATGTTTTCAAATTGAATTCATGTTCAAGAAATTCCTTGGTTCTTTTTGCCTCTTCTATACCCATAGTAACCACAAAGAGAAGTGGTTTGTACGAACCGTTCGCCTCCCTTTTTTTCTGGGCTAATGCGTTTATCGAGATGGAGAGAAGCATTTTCATCGGAGCCGGATCCATTATCCACTGGAAAGGTTTGACCTTCTTTTCATACTGCTCCATCTCCTCCGGTGTGAAATCTGTGATTCTCTTTCTTTCGTTGGTTTGTGTGTTTGTGTAAGTGATCTCCACAATATGGGATTCCGGTTGCAGAACAACAATATTCTTTATAACCGGATATGGAGAATCCATTGCGGCTGTAATGTCAAAACTGTAGATGAGTTTAGAGTCGGGATAACTGCCATCTGCCCTTTCAGGAGTGGCAGTCGTATCCAGCCTTAGTTTCGTGTTGTTCTTCAAGATTTTCAAAATTCTTTTAAACTCGTTGGCCACGCTGTTATGTGCTTCGTCATTGAAGACCGCTATATTGCCAACCTTTGTAACCAAAAAATCAAGATTGCGTCCCGTATTAGTTCCAGTTGTATAGAGCTCCTGAATATTTGTAATTACAATATCTGCGGTTAGTATGTCCTGCGGAGCGCCTCCACTTTCAAGAACCGTTGCACCTATGCTTTTGTTTAAATTCTCATCGGGTGTAAGAGTCCATTTTTCAAACACAGTCTTCATCCCGTTTTCAGAGGAGGGTAAGAAATCAATTGCCAATCTGTCTTTTACTATTAGGTTTGGGCAGATTATGATAAATTTTTCGAATTCATTGGAGTGTGCGAATTTGAGCCACGCTATTATGGAGGCGATGATAAGGCTCTTACCTCCGCCCGTGACAATTCTTAGCAGATACTTGTTTCCTAATTTACTCTCTTTAACTTCATATGAGTATATGACCCTAAGGATAGCCTCTTTCTGGTGTCCCCATAATTGTGCCCCCTTATTTCTTTGCAACAGATTTTCAATAAATTCCGATGTTTTAGGCTTAACATCAGGGTATCCTGACATTACCCAGTTTTTAAATTCATCTTGAAGATGAATAAACGAATCCGGCATTAGCACATAATTTTGCAGGTCAGTTCACCTCGAGTTCTCTAACAATTAAAGACTCGCCGCCCTGGTCGTCTTCTATCTTAAAAGCAACCTTGGTTTTGCCAGATTTCTCAAACTCCTGTGTTAGGATTAATCCCTTCTCTTTGTTTTTATTTCCAGTCAGTGCAAAGCCTGTGGTCGGTATGAATATTCCGTCAAAGCTAAAATCAGCCTGGATGTTTATCACCTTTCCGTTGTTCAAAGAAACAGATTCTGAAAAGTCAAATTCGTAAGTTCTTTCTGATAACCTTTTGACCCTGATCCTTCCTACCGGAGGTAATATAAACCTGAGAAATCCAGCATATTCGTCACTTTTTTCAACTATGTGTTTCTTGAAGTTGTCAGAACCTATTGGCACCAGGTCTATACTAACAAAATCTATACCTGCCCCGAGCTTGGCAAGCATATCCTGAGCCTGCTTTGCTTTTTCTGAAAATTGCCATGCTATCATTATTCCTCTCTTCCTGTTTTCATAATATTTCTCAAGATATTCAGCGAATTCCAAGACAGGATTTTCATCCACCTGCACCTCATGTTCCTTCGGGCCGACCCATACAGGAATTCCCTGTTTTAGTCCAGATATAAATTGGTCGGATACTCTCCTGGCACCAAAAGCACTTAATATAAAGCCTTTGAAATCATCATCTGTTAGCTTAGACAAAGAAGAAATATCGTAATAACCCCAGGACAGAACCTCAATATTAGGGGAATTTAATGCATTCACACTTTCTTTAATTACTTTGAAAATTCTGCCTTTTGTTATCTCAACCGCAATTCGTGAGACATCAGAAACGATCCATCTTCTGTTAAGTTTTTCTGCTGCGACCGCGGCAGTGCCTCCCCCACAAAAGAAGTCAGCTACAATTCCCTCTTCGTTTGATGCCATTTTAATTATTCTTTCTAATAATGCCTCAGGTTTCTGAGTAGGATATCCTACGCGTTCCTTTGCCATAGAGTTAACTGGAGGAATATCTGCCCAGATATCTTGGAGAGGGGTTCCTGGCATCTCATCAAGGTATCTAATATACCTCGCTGTTCCAGCCTTAGTATAATATATCCTCCCCAGTTCATGCAATTCTTTCATCCTTTCAATTGGGAGTCGCCACTCCTTGACAACGCCGTTCCACTCATATTTATAGCCTTTATTTGGTGCAATCAAATTGTCTGCTGTAAAAACACGACCCTTTGAATCTTTCATATTATAGTGAGTCTTAACGTATTTATCATCATGCTCTGTATAAACTTGGTTAGAAATGTACTCATCCGATCTTGTAAAATGAAAAATGACGTCATGAACATTTCCAGTAGCTTTCTGGTGGATCCCGTGGGCTGAAGTTCTCTTCCAGATAATCTCGTCTCTAAAATTAGAATGCCCAAAAATTTTATCCATTTCAACTTTTATGTAATGTCCCGCGTGGTAGTCACAATGCACAAAAATAGAGCCAGACATCTTCAAGAGTCGCTTCATTTCGAGAAGTCTCGCATTTAACCAAATCAGATAAGTTGGAAGACCTCCATCCCAGATGTCACTAAAAGATCTGATCTCGTTCTCGTCTCCAAAAATAACGTTGTAGTCTCTGCCTGAAAAGAATGGTGGATCGATATAAATCAAATCAATTGACTCAGGGGGCAGCATCCTCATTAAATGCAGATTGTCACCCCAAAATATTTTATTAGTGTAATCGAATCTATTGCCGAAACTGATTTCCTCCATTTTCTGAAACGGCAACCTGATAATGGGAAACTTTTCAGAATAGCCTCTTCCTTTTACATATCCCAGAGGCAATTCGTCAACGGGGACAGTCCCAAATCTCTTGGGGATCTTATAAAATTCGGGTTGCTGTGCTATTTCGATGGTTGGTTGAATAGATTCTTCTGCCAAAGTTAATTCTTCAAAATCACTTATCTTTCCTGTTATCCGTTTATTTTCACCCTCAGTCATCCAGTGTATAACAGTCAAAAACCTATAAAATTTAACTTATTGGGTTCGATTATATATCCAGAGCTTAACTGATCAAGTGCGCTGCACAATTCAATAGGCATGCGTTATCTCCCTGAGGATGTCGTAATATTGCACCTTCAGGGCAAACTCCTGTGCAATATATTCTAGCCTGACCATTTACATTAACAAATCCCTTTCCACTATGTGGCTGTCCATTAAAACCCCAGTCTTGATGCGTCTGCACCTTAATGTAATCAAGGATCCATCACAAGTAAAACAGTCCTAATAGTTACTTTCAATACGTCAAGAATGGGGTCCGTAATATAATCCCCCATTATCCCAGATATGCTGACAATGTACGATACATATTTTTTCTTCTTCTTGAACCGATTGTTATTTTTCAATTTATAAACCAGCTCTGGCAGTTTTTCAAGAGATATTCCAGGTGGCATCTGTTTTGAATAAAATTATATATTGTTGACAATACCATAATCCTGGTTGATAAAAAAATGGTAGAAGAAAGAGCTGCGATACTCATTGACAATTATTATTTGAAAAAGGAAGTCCTGGATCACATGGAAAGTGCTTTTAAACTTGATTATAAGGCATTTTGTGATTTGTTATGCAAGAATCACAATTCCTCTTTATTCAGAACTTACATATATGATTGCGAGTTCAAATCAAACGAGATGTTGCTGGAAAGCCTTGAAAAGCTCACCAATTTTAAAATCAGGCGTGGAGAGAAACAAAAGCTAGGATTTCATTATGTACAAAAACAGGTGGATATCCAGCTTGCAGTGGACATGATCACACTCTCCAAATCAAACATACAGAATATCATCCTTGTATCTGGAGATTCTGATTTCATTCCAGCGGTCAAATATGTTCAAGACCAGGGAACAAGAGTTTATCTCTGGAGTGCTAAGAAAGACAGGAATGGTGAACTTGCACGAAACTGTGATGGTGCAAATGCCTTAACAGAAGAAGTACTTGTTAGATATTCGACAGGGCATCATTCAAGATAGCGTCTCTACCATTCAAAGTTCTATCTTGAACCAAAAAAAATTGGAATAGTGAATGACTAAGAAATGAGGAGGGCCACGGTACGTGGTATCTACCATTTTGAACGCTTCACTTCTGTTAGAGGTTTTAACTTCCTAAATTCCCTGACCATTAGGCACTATGTTCTTATGTTTTCCCCTGTTTTGCAGGTTAGAAAGAGTTATAGGATAATGTGGAATTACACATTATGTCATTCATAAGATACAAGAAGATCGAGAACAAGGAATACGCCTATGAGGTGACATCGTACTATGACAAGGTGAAGAAGACTCCTGCACAGAAGAGTAAATACCTCGGACAGGTTGTGAACAGGGAAAGGAAAGAATTCATCAGGCCTGGCAATGTGAGCATGAAGCATGAAAAGCTGATCCTTGATTTCGGCGATTCTTATTTCCTGATCAAATTCATGGAAAAAAGAATGAAAGACGTATGAGGATTTCCAAAAACTCCCACCGAAACCCTTTTTCATGACCTCATGATCAATATCCATGAACCTTTACCACACAGGATTATCCGAACTATACAGGGGGATCGAAGCACTTGGCGATCCCTTAACCGGCATTTCTGATCGCATTGACTTCGAGAGGATCAGGCCAATCCTCTCCTCTTTGCATGAGAATGACACGGAGAAGGGTGGAAGACCCAATTATGATCCG
>JAJYRT010000098.1 GCA_021793945.1 Thermoplasmata archaeon | reverse complement strand
TTATACACAGGGGTTCAGGAACATGATTTTTTCGAATATGAGGAGGCAATAGCCATATGAAAGGAAAAATAGAAGTTTTAGAAGTGCAGGAAGGAAGGATTAGAACTGAGTGGGGCCGACCGGATTTAACCCCGGGTTCGTCTCTACAGAGCTGCTCATTCCTTGAATTTCAGCTTCTTAGACTTGGCTTCAATTCATATATTGCCTCCTCCGTAGCAGACCCTCATCCAGAAATAGAGACGTTTGCTGAACTAATGGAGGTTCTTGAATGATCTCTTCCCAGGACAACAGGATTCAACAGGTGATCACAGGAATTATACTGGTTGGAAGAATATACTCACTTTCCGCAAACAGTTCTGAAGTGATGGGTATAGTTGAATATGATCTACCTGAAGCAGAAAGGCAACTCTCTCTGTGGCAATCAAGACACCAGGATGATTGCGATATCGTAAGCATGAATTCCTTGACTATTGATATCAAAACAACATTTTTCCCAGATCCAGAACAGAGGATACAGAGAGAAACCTATGGCAAGAGAAGGCAGTTGAAATATAGAAATCACAAAGAGAACCTAAATCAAAGGAGGTTTAGGCAGTGATTTTCCTTCCCAACAAAGTTCCTGAATTTGATGTGTTTAAAATTCCAGAAAATATGAATTGCTTGGAAAACCAGTCAGAGTTTATTCTATCGAATTCTATACACACTAAATTGCAAGTGGAGCACGTCCAGAAATTCAGTATTACAGTACTTTTCAGACAATTAAATAGCTACTTATCGTACTTATTTAATTATTCATTTTATTTTCTTTCTTCTCTCTTCTCTATTGCTAGAAAGGAAATGGAGGTCTCCCAGATATGAGCAAGAAAAATTCAAAACCAGGAAGACCGCCTGAAGGAATGAAAAGAAAGGGAAGGCTCCAGATTACAATTGACTCTGAAGTGGAGAACTTCATAGATGAGCTTGGACCACACTTCAACGTTTCTGGATATGTCAATAGATCTCTCTGGGCCCTCAAAAGCCAAACATCAGATGAAGCAAGGCTACGGCAATTGGACAATGACATCTTTGAAACAAGGCAAAAACTGTCAATCCTTGAAAGCGAATGGAAATCCGTTAAGGCCAGAGTGGAAGATAAGGCAAGGATCCGGTTAGATATCAGCCTGGAAACAGATTGTCATGCCTGGTATCTCAGGTCTTTAGTTCAATCAGTGATTTTTAGAGCACTGAAAAGAGAACCCATTGATCCGATTCCAATTGTTAAACAGTTTATGGCTGAGAAAAGAATCCATGCCTATGAGATAGAAGAGACACCTCAGGGATTCAGGTTAACAAACAGGGCATCAAACATCACATTTAGAATACTTAGAAGGCACATTGGAAAGAACAATCTGTTAATCCCAAGCGAACCTGAAACATGGCTTATACCATCAGAAAGTGATCTTATTGAAAGGTATTTCATAAGATTTGATTACGAGGAGTTCCAAAAGGAATTCCTGAATAATCAGAATATCTCTGAAGCCCCAACGGATTTCTTCAAACAGTTCTCTCCAAGGATCCTTTCTGAGAATGTTAAAAGGGAAACCAAACAGAAAATGATGCCGTTCTACCAGAATCCTCCGGAGATAACTGTAGATGAAGCTAAGACCAGGATAGAGAAACCATACATGGGAGGGGATTGAATTGATGTCTCTCTTTTCATTCTATGAGAATTGGATAGATATCACTAATCCATCTCATTTAGAATTTATTCAGGTATTTGAAGAAAAGTTGACAGGAAGATCCGGGGATTCAAGCGATGGAATCCCATTGACATGCGGTGAATGTGGTTATTTCTGGGGCTATACAGGTTTCCTGCGAGTTGCCCGGTGTCCTAACTGTGAAACCAGAGTGTACATTCTGGAAAAGGAGAGTCGGTCTTCAGGATATGATGTCAAATGCAATCATTGCAGTTATATATGGAGATTCACAGGCTCTTCAAAGCGTACAACATGCCCGAATTGTGAGCAGAAAGTAGAAACTGAGAAGAACAGAGTCCCAGATGCTGATGATTCGAATGTAACAGCCTGTAAATGTCCCCAAGGACAGAAGATGGCACCATGGAGGACACTTCACGTTTTCCTGTATTTAACATAATATCTAAACAATTTTGTCCTCCTTTGGTGGTGTCTAACTTTTCATATATTATATAGTTAAGAAATTAAGGAGAGAATTCTTGAGAAATTTGTCCGATTTAAATACTATATGGCCGACAAGTATGCTAAATGGAAAAGAAAAACAGATATCACTGTAGAGTTAAATAAGAAACTTAAATCGTGATTATGACATATTTCCCGAAGGAAGGTAGAATCATCGGTTTTCGCATAACATTTGCAACCTTGTTAATAGGATTATAAAATCTATGATGAAATATTTTTTTTTGATATTTTAAACAGATTCACTTTTCCAATCTGTAATTTCTGAGTCCTCTATTCACTATTATTGAAGAAAAATAACGACCGGCGCAAATATAGATAACCCTCAAGAAAAAATAAAGGGGTTTGATACTCAACAAGTCAATGATTTAAATAAAATAATCCGGTATACATCTAATTTCTGAGATAAATCGGACTCAAAATTGGCAAGTTGATTTAGGGTCAGTGGCTACAATAGATTTAATTAAAATATGCGTTATATTTAACTTCATGAATAGGAAAATTATAATAGTTGTTTCAATAATTGCGGCGTTTGTAATGGTTTTACCAAGCCTCGCTGACGGGTCAACTCATATTAAAACCCAAACTAATGGCACTGATAGCAGAATAACAAGTTCAATTGCGGAAATTTCGTCTACGCCCTTTGAACATTCAAACCTTGGCACTAATCTAAAATCGCTTGAGATGAAACTTAACCAAATGTTCTTGACCTGGTTGCACCAGGAAATGAAGCTTCCGATTAAACAGATCCGCAAATTGAATGAAAGTAGTGCAAGAGACTACTTTGCAGAGTTTCAGAATTCTGTTCCTAGTTCCCAACTAGTCATGAACAACATAACAAGAATCGAAATGCAAGACAACTACAATAATTTAGAGAAAACTCAAAGCATCTCCAATCTGACAAACCAGTCACAAGATCCACTGGTCATGGTAAATGAGTTCCCCATCAAAACTACAATTCTATTCTGGACTGAAACTATAGGCACCGTGTACTATACGAATCTGAAATTTACAAACGAAGCTAACGCTTATTCATATTATGGATTTATAAGCAGCCATCTTAGCGGTATCGGATTAATTGATGGAACTTTACTTGGACTCGAATTTCTCATTGCCGCTTGGGGTACTGATGGAGCGGCTGCTGTGATACTTCCTGTGCTAGGCACAGCTTTGGTTGCTGCTTTGGGTTATGACTTTTACAATGCGGAAAACAATCTTTACTCTGCCTTTTCAAGTACGATGAATTTAAACCCACCATATTTCCAGTTGATTTATGGCTACAGTTTTTACTTTTATAACACAATTTCACAGTTTAATATCTATGGTCATATGGCGAATGGAAATATGATACCGGTCTTCAACGCTGCACCTTGGCCATCCTCAACCGCGCAGACAGATTTCTTGAACTCCTGGAACAATTTTGCCAATGTCTATGGTCAGAACAATTTTGTAAGTTATCCAGAACCCAACTGGGTTGGATTATATGATGCCGTATTTTAAATACGGCATTTATTTTTAGATAAATATGTCTCCGTATGTTCAACAGATATGGTATTACTTCATTCCATTCCTTATAATTGGACTGGGTTTAACTGCCGATGCACTCGTTCATGGGACATTTAAGGTTAAAGCAGAAAAAAGAGGAAACCTTAAATTTCTTATTGGTGTTTTCCTCTCAATTTCCTCCCTTGGAGAACTCGTATTTTTTTATTTAGAGCAAGTTACATTTTTTTCGTACTCACTCTTATTGTTTATCGTCTTTTACGGGTTAATCCCACTCTTATCAATAGTAATAGGCATACTGTTCCATCTCGTTCTTTATTATAAGTTCAATAGAACAAATGACATGAGTTCGAGATAAATTTCCTCCATAACACCTAACCTTATTTTTGAGTCGGTTATGAGATGCTCTAACATCAAAAGTATCAAAGTTAACTTTTAGGGTAAAACTTAACGCCCTTTATATACATACAATCTGATTTTCAAATGTCAATATATAAGGAGGATAGAAAAACCATTAAGTCTTGACATAAACTTAACAGCCATTTTGAGAGCCATCGTAAGATCTTCAGAAAAGTTTGAAGTCAGAATCCTAAGGCCATCTGAATGGGAGACACTGAGGGATAAACTGGATATCAACATGAAAAGAATCTGCACTTCTCTCCTGGTTACTGGAATGAGGTATGCTGAATTGCAGAGATTCAGAGAGAATCCTGACTGGTTGGATGGAAGATTCGTTTATCTTCCTCGTGGATCTATGATGAAAGTTAAGGCAAAGCAGAAAGAGAGGGCCATAAGGTTAAGTGATATCGGCAAGACCCTCATTCCTGATCTATTCCAGGCTCCGCATCCTTTGCCTGAACTTCCTGCATTTGATATGAAGATGAGAAGGTTGTCAAAAAGGATCCTTGAAGGACCACCAGTTAACAACAAAACTTTCCGAAAAACTTGGGAATCATGGTTAGTGTTCTATTATCCGGATAAGGCTCTGCAGATTGCATTGAGTCAAGGACACTCTACCGTAACACAGTACGAGCATTACGTTAATATCCCATTTGAAGAATATGATCGCAAAGAAATGAGAAAATGGATTGAGGGGTGGATATGATTTCATACGATGACTATGTATAAATGGTATACAGTCACTATCCAACAAGGCCATATTCAATGGTGGAACAACAGGTCTCAAGTGGGAGAATAAATGACTAATGAATACACTTTAGAATTGCAAAAGGAACTGGAACTTCTTCAACATGATCCAAATCTAAAAACGCCAGATGAGATGGTGAAAGGAGAAGGCATTCTGATAACGAGGACATTTTTTGGACCGATGACAATCGGCGAAAGAAGTGGAGGAAAATATACAGTTATCAAGTTTCCACAACACGGTTTTAGAAGAACTTTCTCAGAACCAGACTTGGGTGATTTGATGTTCAAAATTATTGAAGAATTAAAGAGGATAAGGAATTACTTGGCTTTTGTTTCTGGGCACTCCTTTACAATGAATTATATCATGGCAAGTAGCCATTTTATGATGCCGCAGACAATGGAGGGCAAATCCTATTTGAACCCAAATATGGTTTTCCCGGAGCACAGGAGAGAAGCTGAGAATAAACTGCGAAACTCGTTAAGATTATCATATTCTACAGTTGATTCCTTGCTAAATAAGGTGACTGTGGGTAGCGAAATTGACAGATTTATTTCACTCATGGGATTTTCGCTTGCTTCTTATGAAAACGAACACAGTTTTTTATCATTATGGAAAGCAATAGAAACGGCTGCAGACATACAATTTAAGGAAGCTATAAATGAGGGAGGCGATGTTGAGGCCTTCAGGAAATACCTTCCAGAAGCAAAAGTAAAAAGGCTAACTGAAGGGAAAAGTATAATGCTTTCAAGTGTTGACAAACTCTCAGTTCCATTGAAAAAGATTGGAAGTGATTTTTCAAATAATGAATTAAAACATCTTCAAGAATTGAGGAACAACTTAGTTCATTCTTCAATAAATTCTAAAGAATCCCGAGAAATTATTCAATACTATCCTAAGTTATATGCGGTGGCACAAAGGCTCGGTTATTATCTAATGGAGAGAGGGAAAATTTTGAAAGACGCAGAGAAGACTTTGAGAGCCTGCGACATAATGTATAAACCAGGATAAGTTTAATTGAAGCGTCTTTTGTAATGAGTCTGCTAAAGAAACTCGACACCAATCACCATAATGTCTGTATTTTTCACTTGACAAATCCTTTTGATTCAAATATTATAGTTTTCAAAGAGAGTTTAAGAGACTATCTTAGGGAACCAGCTCATCAGAGGAAGTGGTTTAAGACTGCATTGATTATCAGAGTCCTTGCTGAAGGTGGAATGAGGGTATCTGAGTTGCTTAAAATGAATTTGGATGAAAGAAGGGAAAAGGGATACTTCATTCGGTCTTCAAAGGGAGAAAAGGACAGATTTGTGGCATTATCTCCCTCCACGTTGGAAATGATAGACAGATATGTTAAAGAATTCAGGGAAAACACAGATACAAAGGCACTTTGGACCGGGGAATACGGAAGATTAAAGCCCGCAGTGATCAGAAAACTGGTCAAAGAAGCAGGTATTGCTGCTGGAGTGGCACAACTGCATCCGCATGCCATGAGGCACTACTGTGCTACAAGATTGCTTAAAATGGGCGTGGACATGAGAAAGGTACAGATCCATCTTGGTCATGGTTCCATAAAGAGCACTCAGAGGTACACGCATATGTTGAGTTCAGACGTACAGGGTGAAATATATGATTTATACACAGGAGTTCAGCAACATGATTTTTTCGAATATGAGGAGGCAATAGCCATATGAAAGGAAAAATAGAAGTTTTAGAAGTGCAGGAAGGAAGGATTAGAACTGAGTGGGGCCGACCGGATTTGAACCGGTGACCTCCCGGT
>JAJYRT010000097.1 GCA_021793945.1 Thermoplasmata archaeon | reverse complement strand
TGTCTATACAGCCAAGCCCCCTGTCAGGGATGCCGTAAGCAACAACTGTATCAAAGCCTGAATAATAAATTATTGGTATCACTGCGAGATCCTCTTCCCCGTGTACCTCAATCCTGCCACCTGTTCCTTTCCGGATCAGCCTGCCGATTAAATTGAACATTTCAAGCGATATGGTTCCAGGATCGTTCACCACTTCCAGTGACCCCTCAATGTGGACAAAATTTCTCTGCTCATTCCTCTTTGTCTTCAGGTCAACAACTTCCAAGAAAAGTTTTATTCCAGCATCCTTGAGGCGCTCGGTTGTGACATCACCCACGGCGATTATTCTTTTAGTTCCGGACTTCTGTATCAATTCCTCAAGGGAGCAGATGTTATAACTGCTAGCCGCGATCTCCGAACGCAGATCCTCAGTTATGATGTATTTACTGGCGGACTTTGATGGCATACATACCTTCAGAAGTTATGCCTGCCCGCTCAGCCACTATGGAATTCTTGTGTTCCTTGATGTAGAGGAATCCACTCCAGTCCGAGGTCAGCTTCTCCTCGGGATGGGATATGCACACCTTCTCTGCGGTCAGTCTCTTGCATTTCTTGCATGCCTTAAGTGTTATCTTCATCTTAATCACTGATTCTTGTTATTTCTGGCTTTCTCCAGCCACTCAAGCTTGCCCAGCCCCATCTGTTTCATTGTGAGCCCGATCTGGCTGTCCCTTATTGACGATGAGTTGAGGTTCATGGCAACGATCCTTACCCTGACCCTGTCACCAATCTTCAGGTCTCTCTTCGTATCCTTTCCTATAAACCTCTGGTTTGCCATATCCTTGTCTATCCTGTCATCCATTATCTGGCTGATGTGAAGCAAACCATCAAACGGTCCTATCCTGACAAATGCTCCGAATTCCTTGACCGATACAACTACACCGTCTATGATTTCATGCATTTCAGGATAATAGGCTAAAGCCTTGTACTTGATTGTCTGGTAAACTCCACCGTCCCCGTGGACTATGGCTCCTTCCCCGACCGGCTTGACATCTACTATGGATACAACGTAGCACTTTCCAGGATTCTTCTGCGTCTCTCCCTCGTCGACATCAACAAGTTTCCCCTCAATGGTTTCCCTCGCGACACGCATTATGGATTCATTGTAGTCATTGCTGAGCATCTCAGGCGGGATTCTCGCAATATTCTCATCTTCAATCATTATATACATTCAAGACACCATTCCACGACATTCAGAACCGAACTTAAACCCTGCTTCAGGACAGTCCAAATTGCAAACAGCCATACTCACGCTACCGCGGAACCTCATCGGTGAAACTGTGGCGGATAAGGCAATTCCGGTCCCTACCCAAATGGGCATTTATTAGTGATGTTAATGTTAACTATTAACCTTATGGTGGGTCGGCGCATCGGGCAATGGCACACTGCATCGTCTCATCAGAATTCCACGGCAGGTATTCCGCAATCTATAATTACAATTCTGCCTATACATACAGCATGCTTGAACTTTCAGAAAGCGATATTTACAGGGATCTGAGAGATGCGGTCAGGTCATTTGTCAGGAAAGAGGTATTCCCTGTAGCAACAGAAATGGACAGGAATGATCATTTTCCCATTGAACTTTTCAGGAAGATGGGAAAGCTTGGCTATCTTGGCATTACAATTCCAGAGGAGTATGGGGGATCCGGCATGGATTACCGTGCCCAGGCAATTGTGGAAGAGGAGCTCGGATATGCATCCGCTTCGCTGGGATTGTCGTACGGTGCTCACAGCAACCTGTGTCTTGACAACCTGTTCAGGAATGGATCAGAATTCATGAGACGAGAATACGTCCCTAAGCTGGCAAGTGGTGAGTGGATAGGTTCCCTTGCGCTTACAGAGCCGGGATCCGGATCAGATGCCCTTGCCATGAAGACAACTGCAAATGTTGCCGGAAAGGATTACGTTGTGACAGGCAGCAAAACCCTGATTACTAACGCACCGTATGCCGACCTCTTCCTGGCATACGCAAGAACCGGTGATACCTACACCCCATTCGTGATACTCAGCTCAGATAAGGGGTTTTCAAGGGGGGCAAAATTTGACAAGATGGGGATGAGGGGATCGCCCACAGGCGAAATTTTCTTTGATTCCATAATGCTGCCGGAAGATCGTGTGGTGGGGCAGGCAGGGAAAGGAAAGGACATAATAATGAGCGGACTCAATTCCGAGAGGGTCATTCTTTCCTTCATATTCATCGGCCTTGCAAGAAGGGCAATAGACCTGTCTGTCAGGTACAGCATGCAACGGAAGCAGGGCGGAAAATACCTTTACGAATTTGAGATGATACAGGAAAAACTGGCTGTCATGTATACCAGATACGAAGCGGGACGCCTCCTTGCCATGAAGGCGCTGAGCAAATTGGAAGAGGACAGGATGGATGCGATGTCTGCCGCTACCGCCATCTATTATGTTGCAGAATCAGCGGAACAGATAGCGCGCGAGGCTATACAGATACACGGCGGCTACGGTTATGTGAAAGATTTTGAGGTGGAGCGGCTCCTGAGAGATGCGATCCTGGGACAGATAGGCGCCGGGACGACGGAAATAAGGAAGAAATTGATATCATCCGGGCTGGTTAAAAACTATATGAGTAATGACAGGATGCCGGACTGACTTATGAAATGTATTATCTGCGGTGAAAAGGATTCTGTGGAGAGAGGGCTCTGCGAGGATTGCCTTTTCAAGTCAGTAAGTATCACCTTCGACGCTTCCGAAGACATAGTTATATGCCCGAAATGTGGTGGAATAAAGATTGGGAAGCGGTGGCACTACAGGAACAGGGAGCGTGAGATGCAGAAAAGAATAGAGTCCAAAATAAATCTGAGAGGGATAGACGGAAAAACGGCCAGCGTCTCGTTCAACGACTTCGACATGGCTGAAGATGACAAAATTGAGTTTGAAGCGGAGATCGAGTCCTCTACCGGACTGAAACACATTTTTCCAGGTGAAGTCCATCTCAAGAAGCTCCTCAACAGCTGCCCGGAGTGCAACAAGAAGACAGGATCGTACTACGAAGCCATCGTACAGATAAGGTCTTCGTTCGGTGAATACGACAACTCAATTGACGAGGTTGTTTCCGAGGCTATTGCAATTGAAAACAACCTTGAGAAGGAGCACAACAATTCCTTCATCTCCAAGATAGAGAAGAAACCGGAAGGGATCGATATTTATCTGGGCAGGAAAACGGATGCAGCGCAGATCGCAAAGGCAATAACGGACAGGCGGCCGTCAAGCCTTATTGTAACAAAGAGCCTTGTCGGAAGGAGGGAGGGTGAGGATTTCAACCGCTATACATATGGAATCAGGATACTTGGGCTGACCGAGGGTTCAGTTATATCCATGAGGGACGGGACATTCATAGTAAGGTCCATACATAAAGAGAATACGAGACTACTGAGCACAGAAACGGGGAAGGAAAAGATCGTGAAATCAGAAACGCTCTTCAGGAATGACTACAGGGTATTGGAGAGGAAAATACAGAAGAGAAAGTTCATAGTTGTTTCCAGGAATGATGAGGAAGCAGAGGTAATGGACCCGGAAAACTTCAAGATTTCCACAATCAGGGGAAAGTTTTCCGGAAATGAGATAGAACTGTACTCCTACGATGGCCACTTATACTAAAAGCCGCCAAGATTAATATTTGGATGGAGCATCCTCAGACCATGAGGATCAGTGCAGAATGGGAAAAACTTACTGAAGCGATGATTCATCGCCCGGGGATTGAGATCGCTTATGCAATGCTTGCACCCAGACCATTTCTGTTTGAAAGGCCTTTTAAGATAGCCAGGGCAGTAAGGGAACATGAGTCGCTGGAAAGCGTTTTGAAAGACAACGGAGTAAGGGTGAGAATCCTCCGTGACACGGTGGTGGATGAAGCCGAGAGATCCCAGGATTTCAGGAAAAAACTTGAAGAAAAGGTGAAATCCACCGTCAGGTTTTTCGGAACGGTTGAGTCGACGAACCGTGCAACCGCTGAATTTGTAAAGAATATTGAGACCATAGACTCGTCAACCCTGTTCCAGATCCTCACTCTTGAACCGGCTATTGACCTAAAGCGGGACATGGACGACCTGTCGGTGGAATACCCCACGGTATATTCAAACATACCACTTGCCAACCTCTATTTCATGCGGGATCAGCAGGCCGTGGGAAACAATGGAATAGTCATAGGCAGCATGAAGAAGAGACAGAGATCAAGGGAAACTGAGATTACAGATTTCGTCATAAGCAATGCTCTTCATGAGAAGGGTGTCTTCAGGGTTTCAGAAAATCATTCCTTCGAGGGTGGAGATTTCATACCTGCCGGTGAATTTGCACTCATCGGCACCGGGCCAAGAACTGACATGGATGGGGCGATGGAAGTGATCAGATCCGGAAAATTTGATTTCGACGAGTTCTTTGTCGCAAACAACCCGATCTATGACTTCATGGAGGGGGGAACCAGGGATTCCATGATTAATATGCATCTCGATACGTACTTTAACATAGCAGGCGATGGAATAGCAGTAACCGCAATAGACCTTGCAAAGAAAGCCGAAGGCGTAGTCATGGGAAAGAGTGCCGGCGGCGAATACACGGAGACAGCCAGGAGCAACCTGTATGAGTACATGAAGGGGAAGGGGTATAATTTTATCAACCTAAGACTGAGCGAACAGATGGGATACTCCTCAAACTTCCTTACAGTATCAGACAGGAAGATACTGGTGGTTAACGTCAAGCAGGTTGTCAAGAAACTGCTTGACGAGAATGTCTTCTCGAGGAAACTTGCTGACATGGTCCGTACAGATCTTGGGAAGAAAGATTCTGACAGGCTGTTTCCGGAAAGGAAGGACATAACGGACCTGGGTTTGGATTGCATTACCCTAGAACTCAGCGAACTCACAGGGGGATACGGGGGGGCACACTGCATGACTGCGGCCCTTAACCGGAACTGATCTTAAGCCGGGTTGCCGGAAAATGAAAAACTGACGTTCAGGAGAATGGAATAAGTTACGCTAACGCTGCCGTCGGTCGATACAATGTAAATTACGAAGGTTTCCATTCCTGCGTCGTATGAATGCGGATCCAGTGTTATCCCGATTAAAAGGGAGGGGTTATTGGAGAACCCGATCATAGCGCTGGTTGATGCCGATTTGTTGAGTTGGTATGTGAACTGCAATCCAGATGCGGTACTGTTTGACAGTAACATAGAGATGCCAAAATCCGTTGTTTTTCCAGAGACAGTTGAAATATAGGCGTGTGCAAGCCAGCCGGAACCGGTTGCCGCCGTCATTGATCCAATGGTGAAGTTTTCCTGCTGGAATGTTTCTACCCCCCATACTGTACCCGCCGGAAGGCCATACTCAACGAAGATTATTCTGCCGCCCGTGACCGTGTGGATGCAGTTATTGAACGTCAGGTTGAATACGTCTACCCTATTCAGGGAGTTCTTGAGTTTTCCATTGAAGTAGAAGTATGAATATTCCGTATTAACTTCCATTGCGTGCGATGCATTGGAATATGCCCACTGGACGCTTCCATTCACTGCGAAAACGTTAATGAAATAAGTGGTGGAACCCCCGAAAAATAAGGCAGGGACGCAGAGCGTATACCACTGGGTTCCGTTAACTATGTCGGTTGTGTTCTCCATTATCTGCGCCCCGAAAAGGCTGTTTCCGATAGATATGTTTACTTTCCCGTCGCCCTTTAGAAGAAGGGATATGTGATCTATGACGCCTCCCATCGGCACCTGAAACTCCTGGGATGCGTTCAGTTTTCCATATTTTGTCACTGTCGAATTTGCGCCAGCAAGAGGCTTTCCATTGCTGGCATAAAACACAATGGGAATCACCTGTGAATGACCTGCCTGAGCGGTCTTCCCGTTACCATTGATTGAAGAGTATCCCAGGACCGGATGAACGGAATAAGCCATTGACCCATTAGTGCCGTTTAATTCGATGAACCTGCCATCTGAAGAATAATTCTTCCCGTTTGCGAACACAGACCAGCTAGTTCCGGCGCTAAGTCCGTATTCATAGAATACCGTGTCGTTGGCAGGGATTGATCCCCGGATTGGGTCGAAGGAGACAGAATACACTCCGCTGAATGATGTGCCGGTTACGCTCAAGTTAAGGGGAAAATTGAATCCAAAGAGGTTGATTGTCAAGTTGACTGTAAGAAAGCAACCCAAGTTTCCATATGAACTGATATTGGACAGTGAACCTGGATTCTGCTGGTAGACTGATCTCCACACAGGACTCCCTGAGACATTGTAAAGGTTCAGGTAATAAGGTGTTTCTCCGCTCAGAAATATAACCGGCAATGATACGTTATGATAGCTTATCCCGTTTACCGTTATACTCTCATTCCTCACAAGCTGTGATCCGTACAGGGTTGACCCCATGGAAAAATTGAATGTGCCGTTGCCAGAAAGTAGCAGGGAAATTTCATTGATGAATTCACCGGTTGCCGTGATGAACTCCTCACTCTGGGCCCTCACCCCCGCTGTATTGAAACCAAAAAGAAATAGTGAAGCGGGTGAGATCGTTTCGTTCGCGGGCGCGCTGGCATAACTGTATGAGGTTTCATTGGTAGGCGTGTATAATACTCCTGAAAAGTTGGCGTCGGATGACAGATTGGAAAC
>JAJYRT010000003.1 GCA_021793945.1 Thermoplasmata archaeon | reverse complement strand
TGATAGAGCGTGGCATACCACGGGACTCGCTGCTTGCATATGTCGGGGGCGGCACTGTTGGGGACCTGGCAGGATTTGTGGCATCCACCTACAAGAGAGGAGTTGACCTTATGGCAGTACCCACCACACTGCTTTCACAGGTGGATAGCTGCCTGGGAGGGAAGAACGGCATAAATTTTTCCGGGGTGAAAAACGCCATCGGGACATTTTACAATCCAAGGAGCATCATAATTGATGTAGACTTCATAAAGAATTCATCGCCAGACATGATCAGAGACGGGCTTGGAGAGATAATGAAATATTCCCTGATAGGCGAACACACGGTTTTCAACCTCCTGCAGAACGGAACGGATGCTGAAACCCTCCAGAAAGGGAACTCTCTTTCCAGAATTATCACGCTTTGCCTGAAACTAAAAGCCGATAAGGTATCTAAGGACTTCAGGGACAGGAACGGGGAGCGTCGTGACCTTAATTTTGGTCACACCATAGCACATGCAATAGAATCCAGTTCCAAGAACACGATCCATCATGGGATTGCTGTTGCAACTGGAATGCTAGTAGAACTCTACATAGGTGAAACAATGGGTGTTACCGACAAGTCGCTGAGGGCATTTCTTTCAGCGATGATGGCCAGGTATTCTGTGCCCAGGATACAGCTGAGGAGCCTTGGGCTGGATACCATTGCCTCCTTCATTCGGAACGACAAGAAGAGCGTGGAAGGAAAGATAGCTATGAGGATTCCATCGGATACGGAAACAATGCTTGATGTGACCATAGATCCCGAAGCCATAAGAAGTCATATCCGTTCATATATGGACAGTAACGAATCCGTGGCAAGAAGTACACTATGAAGCTCGCCGGAGTAATAGGATCACCCATCGCACACTCTAAAAGTTCGCTGATATTCAACACCATTTTTTCAAGGCTGGGTATGAGCACATTTTACCTTTCAATTGAACTCAAGCCAATGGAGCTTGATCCCTTCGTCAGGGCATCCGCTGATACATTCACGGGATACAATGTTACGTCACCACATAAGGTATCGATCATGAAACACCTTGATTTCATTGTTCCTGAGGCGTCAGAGATAGGGTCAGTTAACCTGGTCAAGATTGAGGAAGGAAAGACCACGGGTTACAATGTCGATATCGCGGGAATTGCGGCCGCATTTGCCAACAGCAACATAGATTTCAACGCAAAAGACATACTGATAGCAGGTTCTGGGGGAATATTCAGGACTGTGGCTTATTACATATTCAGGAACTCCGTTCCCGCTTCCGTTTATGTGATGGTCCGGGACACGGAAAGGGCGAAGAATGATCTTGCGGATTATATATTCAGCGGTAGCATAAATCTGGTTTCAAGAAACGATGCCGGGAAGAGAAAATATGACATACTGATTAACTGCACGCCTCTCGGGACATACCCCGACACTACCGGAATGCCATTCCCGGAAACTTTGCTTGGCAGTGCATCTGTCGGTATAGACATGGTATATAACCCTCCAATAACAGGATTTCTCGGCGCCATGTCGAACAACGGTGCAAAAATCGTAACTGGCCGGGATCTTTTCATATACCAGGCAATAGAGTCCATGAAGATCCTCTTTGGGATATCGGTTAAAAAGGATGAAATCCTTGGAATTATCGCGGGGTTGTCAGAAAGATGAGGGACATAGAGGTAAGATGCCATGGTGGGATATCGATTATATCTGCATTCGCCCAGCGTTTCGGGGCATCCGTTTCCATAGGCCTTGAAATGGCTGTCAGGTTCTCCGGCGCAGCACGATTCCAGGGAGGAAGCAATGAAACTGAAAAAACACTGGGATTTCTCTTGAAGAAGTATCCTGGAAGCACGATGCCGGGAATAACCATAGAAAGCGACATTCCACAGGGGCAGGGACTGAAGAGCAGCAGTGCATTTACACTTGCCCTTGTTGCTGGCTTCACATCAATAAATGAGGTGAATATCACTGAATTGGAGCTATTGCGGCTTGCCGCCGCAGCCTCCATTGCAAACGGAACTTCGATAACGGGCGCTTTTGACGACCTCTGTTCGTCGTATTATGGAGGGGTCTGCCTGACTGACAATGTATCATTGGATCTGCTGAAACGTTACGACTCTCCCAACGGTCATGTGCTCATAGCCTACAACCCAGAGAAATACAGGATAACAGGTAATATGGACATTAGCGCCCTGAGAAAATACTCAGAGTCCTTCGGTACACTCAAGGACCTGGTCATGAACGGTTATCCCCTGGCCGCATCCCTGATCAACGGCCACCTGATAGGAGAGATTACAGGAATGAATATCGATGTAATGGGGTATTTCCGTGAAAAGGGTGCCAGTTATGTTTCACAGAGCGGTAAGGGGCCCGCGGTTTTTGCGGTATTTCACAGAAGGAAAGATCTCGATGACGCGTTGAGGCATTTTCCAACAGGAACTGGTTACAGGTGTATCAGCACGGAATTCACAAATGAGGGAATAAGGGTAAGCGACAAATGATCGGGGCAACTTTTCAGTACGAGGACATTGGCGGCACAATACATGCACCCTCATCAAAGAGCTATTCGCAGAGGATGATACTTCTTTCGGCTGCGTCAGATTATCCCATCACCCTTCTCGGGATCACATTCTGTGAAGACGAGCTAGCTGCATTGGAAATGGCGCGCCAATGTGGTTCCAACGTTATTATCGACCATGAGAGAGTCATAATTGAACCCCATTTCCGGTGCCCCGCTGCTGTAAACGTTGGAGAATCTGCAACCCTTTACAGGATTTCGTTGGGATTTTTAGCCGCATTGGGCTGCAAAACCGAGTTCAATGGCTCTCCCGGTCTGGCACGCAGACCCTTGAGACCACTTATAAGCGCCCTGACAGAGGCTGGCGTAAATTTTCACCTGAAGGATGACGGCTTTTACATAATGGATGCAAAGCAGAGGAAAGGCGTGAATATATGGATGAACCAGGACATAAGTTCGCAATTTGTCAGTTCCATGATCTTTTACAATGCACTCCTTGGGAGTGATCTTCCACTGGTTACTGGCGATAAACGGGTCTCCCAATCTTATATCGAGATAACACTTGATGTTCTGGATAAGTTTGGATATAGGGTAAAACAGGAAGAAGGATCATTCAATTTCCTTGGCAGGCACACTTCAGGGAGAGAGTTTTTTGTCGAGGGGGACTTCTCATCTGCTCTCTTCCCTGCCGTACTTGGATCGCTATGCTCCGAGAATGGAATAAGGATCACTGGCCTTGAGGCAGGGAGCAAGCAGGCAGACCGAATGGCACTGGAAACTCTGGCAAGTGCATCCACTGGGATTTCCATGGAATCAAGGGGAGAGAAGATTGAAATAAAGTCTTCACTCTCCGACTTTGAATCAGTAGAAATAGACGCATCACTTGTCCCGGATAGTTGCCCCCCACTCACTGCTGTTGGAATATTCTCTGAAAATGGTGTCAGGGTGCTTAACTACGAAAGGCTCCGGACCAAGGAATCAGATCGGGTATCTGCAATCAGGGAGATGGTCATTGGTTTTGGTGGGGTACTGGTTGAGGAGGGAAGATTTTTTTCTGTCACCAAGGGAACACCGCGTTTTCCCCCGGAGTACTATGGGAAGGATCACCGGATGCTGATGAGTTCGATCACGGCCGGACTGGCCGTTCATGGGCAAACAAGGTTCTACAACCTTGAAGTCGTGAAAAAGAGCTATCCCGGCTATCTGGACGACCTGAGAAGCCTTGGAGTCACAATCATTCCTGCGTAACACAGAGATGAGTAATGCATCCCGTTTGCCCAAGCTCGTGAAAAACGTTTTATAGAAACCGTTAATCATTGACTATGCTCCTATTTGAAGATTTCAGGTCAAAATTATTAGCTGCCCTGACCCGTGACATTCCAAATCTGGATGGAAAGGATCTGCTGCTGGATAGCAGTGGCCATGGAGATTTCACCCTTAGGCTTTTCCGGCTGATGAAGGATATGAATTCAACTCCAGATGAGATTTACAATATTGTTCGCACTGCCGTGTCCGCAGAGGATTACATTGAAGGTGCAGAGCTCGCAGCATCCTACATAAACTTCAGGATCAAGCCGGAGAAGATGTTTTCTGCTGTGACTGAGAGCATGTCAGCTAAGGGGCAATATCCTGACACGTTCCAGGATCCAGAGCGGATACTGGTGGAGCATACCAGTGCCAATCCAACAGGCCCGCTTCACGTTGGACGGGTCCGGGGATCCATAATAGGAGATTCCCTGGCAAAATTGCTCACAAGATACGGTTACAGGGTGTCCACACAGTATTACATAAACGACTCCGGCAAGCAGATGATAGCCCTCTACGAGGGATTCCTCCGCTATGGGCAAAACAGCATGACACCGGAATCCCTTCTGAAGGGATACCAGGAAATATACAGGGCAATGGAGTCTGACAAGACCATAGGCGAGGATCTGGAGAAGCTCATACAGGCCTATGAGAAGGGAGACCGGTCAATAATAATGAAGATCAGGGAAATCGCTTCCGTGATGCTGCAGAACATAAGGGAGTCATTGCAGCAGCTCGACATAAAGATAGATGATTACGTCTGGGAATCAGACTTCCTTATGGGAGGAGATGTGGATAATATTGTTCATGAACTTTCCGAATACCTCCATGATGAGGATGGGGCAAAGTTCATCGAGACCGATGATGGAAGCAGGGTTTTCCTGAAGAGGAAGGATGGGACGTCTCTATACTTTGCGAGGGATATAGCTTATCACCTCTTCAAGTCGCTGAATTTCGACTGGTTCATCGACGTTCTCGGGGAGGCACACAAGGATCATGGAAAGAATCTTGGTTACGTCCTGAAGGAGCTCCTGGACCTCAACCAGAAGCTGGATTTTCTGTATTACGGCTTTGTCTCCCTTGAAACCGGCAAGATGTCAACCAGGATGGGGCAGATAGTGTCTCTGTGGGACCTAATCTCCAGGACGGAGGAAGAGGCCCTCTCCATAGTGACCTCGAAAAGGCAGGATCTTTCCAGGGAAAAGCTTAACGAAATCGCCAGGAATGTTGCGCGATCCTCAATAAGGTTCAACATAATCAGGGTAAACCCTGTCAAGACAATGGTATTCAGGTGGAACGAGGCGCTGAATTTTGAGGGTGACTCAGCGCCATACATAATGTATTCCTATACCCGGGCTTCAAGCATACTTGAGAAAGCTGGAGATACTATTATCCATGACTCCATGTTCACCGACGATCACGAAAAGAAACTCGTACGATCCATATACATGTATCCATACTATCTGGAGGAAGCAACGAAAAGCCTGCGTTCCGACATTATCTCCTCATACATCCTGGGGCTGGTGAAATCTTTCAACGACTTCTATTCCCAGTGCCAGGTTCTCAACGCGCCGGAGGCAGACAGAAACCGCAGGATTGCACTTGTGAAAATTTACAGGGACATAATTGATGATGCCTGCAGGATCATTGGAATAAAGAATGTCAGTGAGATGTAACGGCACTTTTTTCCAGTTTTGATTTTCAGCTTGGCTGGGCTTAACCATCATCAGCAGTCTATGCATCTAAAAATGGTTTTCTGCATACGGCAGTTAAGCCATCATTCTGGCAAAACCCACATCGTTTGGAAAATCGATTGTTTGGTGCTTTAAAAAGCAGATAAACAGGCAGGACACACTATTTTGTGCACTTTAAAAATAAATGATAACCGGAAATTTATAAAAAAAGGTTTAAAAATTATTTCTTCTTTTCCGGCAGTTTCTTGGACTCATCCCTCTTCTTTATGGCAGTTGACCTGCTGCCTCTGGACGAGGATAGCCTGTAATAGACAAATCCTACCACCACTATGACGGCAATCACTGCGCCAATGATTATAGGCGTTGTGTATGGTGACGTCTTTATGGATATAGTGGAACTGTATTCTCCAATGGACTGCATGAAGGTCGGTTCTCCCGTTGCACTTCCAACAACAGTTATTCCAAGGGAACCAGACGATCCAGGTTTCCACGTAAGGCTGACATTGGTTGAGGATCCGGCGCTGAGGTTAGCGTAGGTGAACGTCTTCACTGCCGCCTGTGATCCGCCAACGGTTATTGTAAGGGTAAAGTTTGTTGCCATTACCGTGCCGGCATTTGTGACATTGATCCAGATAGTGGAGGATATTCCCTGTTGTGGTGCTGAGGGTAGATATATGCTGTTTACTACGATTCTTGGGGAATTGACTATCATGGCGTAGGAGGAGTTTGAAGTTCCCGATACGTTCGCAGGGTTTCTCACAGTGAGCACAATGTTCACGCTGCTGACAGTCTCGAATTCAACGTTGAATGTCTTTGAGTGGTTTGTTCCTGCCAGTACGGTGTATGTACTGGAAGAAGGGCTCATTGGAACACCGCTGGTGCTCTCTATCTTCCAGGAGTAATTCAGCCTTAAAGCGTGTGCTGCCAGATAGGTGGAGTTGTAGTATGGATCATATGAGGACGAGGCAGTGAGTGTCATGTTCTGCCCAGCCACTGGCTGGCTTATTACCTGTCCCCTGGCATTCATTAAGGTTACAACTGCAACCGGAGGAGTGGTATCATTGACTGTTACAATGAATTTCGCAGAAGCGTTGCCTGATACTGATGAAACATTGATGTACACAGTCTGCGGGCCCACGGAAATGGAAGGTTTCTTGAAGATATAACTTGAGTTTGCAGAAAGGCTGGCAGTTGTCGGGAACGTCCAGTTATAATTAAGAGGTACGTTGTATGGAGACCCTGCCAGGCTGCTGTCGACAACCTTGAGCATTGAATAGTACGCTGAGAACTGTACAGTCTGTGTCTGGTTAACGAATATGCTTATTGGTGAGGCTGTGGCAGTGTTGTTGCTGATGGTTTTTCCATTTGACGTGATATTATACACCACAGTGGGAGTGCCGTTGAATCCATAAACAGAGAACGTTGTGTTTCCAGGGGCACCGGATCCGCTGGTAAAGTTGACATAAACCGTGTTCAGGCCATTATGGAAAGTAGTGGTGAAATTTGACGGACCGCTAACACTATTTGAGTTAACAGCCCATTTAAAGCTCGCGTCTTTGTAGTCATCCGTCCCGGTTACCGGGTTGTAGAACGCCTTTGAGACATTCATGTTAACTGGGATGTTGTGAGGCACTGTAAAGACAGTGTTTGACTGGGTCGAGTTCAGGAGGTTGTTCACGGTCTTGCCGTTTATCTCGAACTGGACAAGTGAGTTGGTTATTGTGGCTGGTTTAACCGGCACGAGTGTTAGTGTGACGAATCCGCTTGAAGGCTGTGCAGGAATATGTATTGGCGTTCCAGAGAGCTTAACGCTGCTCGATGATGACGAATTCAGGGCGACGCTTGTGTTCTTGTAAGATATGCTGTACTGATAGCCAAGTGTTCCTGGTGAGTACTGTGTTCCAAGTGCATAGACCTTTATCGGGAATGCGCTGTTGTATATCGATGTGCTGATGGAAGTCATGTTTTTATATGTGGCATTCACGTTAGCGCTTATTCCCTTATCGGTTACGCTTATGGAATTAAATTTGGGATGCCCTGTTAAATTGTAGTAAACCCCATTGACAAGGAAGCTGTTGGCTGTATAGTTGGCCACGGTTGAATTTATATATCCGTCAACATAGGCAGCGCTTAGCGAATCAATGTTCCACTGCCAGTAAAGTGAACCCACGCTTGAGTTTGCAAGTTGTGGGATTGCCGTATCATTTCCGATCCTGTAGGTTATGTTCAGGTATAACGCCTGGAGATTCCCGGATATGCTGTAATTGTAATAAATGCTGCTGCTTGCTGGCTGGAGTACCACGTTAGATAGATATTTACCTCCAGCCAGGCTCTTCCCCTGGTACTGCGATGAGTTGTATCCCGGTGAACTCACTATCAGGAATTCATTGTTCCAATTGGGAGAATAAACCGTGAAACTGTTTCCCGTGAACTGCGTTGTGGTATAGTTGTGATCTGTACCGTTGATTATCGTTACATAAACGGTGTTTATCTTAGCGCCGTTGTTTGCCGAGACAAAACCGCTGACAGCTGTGCCATTATATATGTTCAGTTTCAGCGAATTTCCAACGTTTGTTTCCAGGTATGTGTACGATGCGCCCCCGTAGGAGATTATTGCAAAGAATTTTGATGGGAGGGACAAATTTGTGCTGTTTGACGCTGCTGATACAGATGCACTGTTGAACTCAAACCCCTGAAGGCTCTTGAAGGAAACTGATGCGCTTCCAGAACTCAGGTTTTCAACCAAGACATTAACCTTATGTGTTGGTTCCACCGACACATTTAGCTCCATGCTTGACGAGCCTTTACTGTTCAGGGTCACATTATGAAATGTCTGGTTGACCACTACAAAACGTCCCTGAAGGGCAGAATCAGTCAGATACTGTGCAGGTACTACGACAGTGTAATTGCCATAATACAATGATGAGAACGTAACGGAAGACCCGGTAGCAGACGATATGAGCTGGCCGCTGGGGGTTTCAAGCATCACCTGGGTGCTGCTGTTAGCCGGGGCATGTGTTCCGCCCCCAACATAAACAACATTAAAGCTTAGCGGGCCCGTCTGTGGACTGGACGCTCCAGCCGTTCCTGCGGCCAGAAATGCGCTTCCAATCATTGTCATTGCTATAAATACAGCTAATA
Organism: Thermoplasmata archaeon; assembly: GCA_021793945.1. The sequence goes on along the minus strand of JAJYRT010000003.1, from coordinate 26,063 downwards.
GTTGAAACCTTTTCAATCTGATCTTCCTCTCGTGTTAGGGGCTAAGGAAATCTTTTGATATAAATATTCGTGTCCGACAACCACTCCCAATCCAAAATTCTCGCTGCGATGGGCATTGGCATCAGAGGCACCTCATTGTGTTTTTTCTGTGTTGCAGATTTTGACAATTTTCTTATCATGGAGGTTCGCTTTTGTTACTATTTCATAATACGATAAAGTCTTCTCCGGGAAATGCAGGAAAAGTGCGTCGGTGTTAACCAGAAACTTTTTCAGATGCCTGTGGGGGTTCAGGAACACCATTTTCACGATCTGTTCCGGGGAGATACGATTAAATGTCTTCTGCACCTTGTACATGAAGTCCATTTCCGCGTAGATGTCCGGGGTGGAAACCATGACATTGTCCGTTCCCAGCATCATATCTATCTCATGATCAAGGAATTTTGAATAATCTGGCTTCTTTCCATAGAAATAGTTCGATCTCGGCGTTACTGCAACGGGAATCTTCATTCGGGAAATGCGATCAAGATCATTGGAATCGGCTTCGATGGAATGAACTATGAAATCGGGACTCAAAGAGAGGACATAATCCATGTCTTCCCGCACCCACTCACTTGCATGGATTGAAAATATCTTGTCCCGTTCTTTTGCCAGTCTCGAGGAAAAAGAGATTAGTGAGTGATCAGCGTCTCTTTCAGCGCTGATCCCCAAGCCGTCCGAAACCTCAATGGCGGATTCAGCCTCTTCCCTGGTATTGCCTCTGGAGAGTATGATAGGAAAGACGGAGGCAGGAGTTGATTTTTTAATCAACTGCACCCCTTTCACTCCAGACTCCCTGAAATCTATGAAAACGGGAGACGAGTTCCTGATCATATATTCCATTGTGCGCCGCATTCCATTCATCACAATTTTGTCGCTTCCATTAGCAAGCTCTCTTTCCTTGAATCCACCCGGTCCAACAATGGAGGGAAGATCCCCGGTAGGTTCAGATCCGATGAAGGAATCTCCAATATGTGTGTGTGAGTTTACAGGCACAGGCAGGATTGTTCCTTTAGACGTATATGTGTGGCTGCTTTCCTCAAATACTACGCCTTTGCCATTGGCAAGCAAAGTGCCGTCCAGAAAATTTCCTTCCCAGTACACCTTTCCCTTCAGGGAATGCGTTTCGTTCAGTCTCATCCCTTTACCACTCCCACCGGAACATTTCTGGCAACTTTTGAAGCCAGTCCGGCACCGACCACAGCAGAAATAACGTCATCTATGTCCTTGTAGCTTCCCGGAGCCTCTTCGATAAGAACTTTTCTCGATGCCGATCGGACGAGAACACCCGCCTCCCGGAGTTTCTTTTCCACGTAAGCGTCATTGAAATTTTTCAGTGATTTCTGTCGGCTCAACAAGCGCCCGGCTCCGTGGCATGATGATCCAAAACTTGCTTCCATTGATTTCTCGGATCCAACCATGACGTATGATGCACTTCCCATATCTCCGGGAACAAGAACGGGTTGGCCCGTCTTTATGAATTTTTTCCCAACAGCATCAGATCCGGCTGGAAATGACCTGGTTGCCCCCTTCCTGTGAACCATGAGATTCATGACCTCTCCGTCCACACTATGCTTCTCGACTTTTGCGATGTTATGCGCTAGACCGTAAACTATCTTCATCGAAAGGTCCTCCTGCGACCTCCCCAGGGTTTTAGCGAATACTTCACGCACCCTGCTCAGGATTATCTGCCTGTTGACAAAAGCAAAATTCGCAGCCCCCTTCATCGCCGATATGTATTCCTGGCCAATTCTGGAATTTATCTCAGCCGAAATGAGCTGCCTGTCATTCTGGCATGCCACCTTTCCCGGCACATTTTCATTCAGTTTCTTCATGTAGTCTGTTGCGACCTGGTGTCCCAGTCCTCTAGACCCTGTATGCACCATTACTGCTATCTGCCCGCTGAGATTAAGTCCAAACAAGCCGGCAATCTCTGGGTTGAATATCTCTGATATTCTCTGGATTTCCAGGAAATGATTTCCTGCACCGAGCGTCCCTATCTGTTTCATTCCCCTCGCCTTAGCTTCGCTTGAAATGCTATCGGTGTTGACACCGATCATGGTGCCATTCTCTTCTGTTGATCCTATGTCGTCATCCGTTGCATATCCATTTTCCAGGGCCCATTTGAGGCCGGAGTGAAGAACTTCATCCATGTCGGTGGAACTCAGCTTGACTGCTGAGTTTGATCCCATCCCTGACGGGATTGCCCGGAATAGACCCTCTACAAGATCAGGTATTTTTGCCGAAATTTCCTCGTACTTTACGTCCATCCTCATCAGCGAGACACCGCAGTTAATGTCATATCCAACGCCTCCGGGCGATATTATACCCGATTCATAATCGAAGGCAGCAACACCGCCTATGGGAAAACCATAACCGAGATGGATGTCCGGCATAGCAATGGATGCCTTGATTATCCCGGGAAGGGAGGCAACGTTTATCACCTGCTCCAGCGATGGATCATCCTTCAGCGTTTCCATCATACTGTCACTGGAATATATGATGCCCGGAACACGCATGCCCCTATCCCGGATAACCGGAATCTTGTAGGTGAACTCATCGAACTTTATCAGATCCAAACCTATCGCATGGGTTCATACTCACTATGAAAATAATAATTTGCAGGGGTCAGTGGCTGAAAATATTTATTAACGGATGGAGAATCAATTCTTAAATGGTCAAGACCGTGAATCTTTCTGATTTCGATGAACGGAAAAAATTTGAGATCAAGCTCCAGATCTCGCTGAGATCCAATGCAGTAAAGATCAAAGCACAGTCCAGACACCCGGAGCGTTTTGACGAATACATAATTCAGAGGGATCAGAAGATACTGGAACTGGTTAATTCAAGCGGCCAAGTAGAAATATTCGATAACGGAATAAAAATATATCCGTGAGGCAATAATTTAATATCCCATTCTTAACTGATGGGCTATGGTCGACGATGGCCAGTCAATATTTAGAGAAATAACTAGAGACATAGCAAATTTAAGAAGACACATATCCATCATAGAGAATCTTCTCAAGGAACAGCCTCAGGGAATAATACGCATTTCTCAGGAGACGGGCATACCGAGGCATAAGATAAGGGATAGCCTGCGGATGCTGGAGCACGACAACATAATACTCGCATCCAAGGAGGGTGCCATTATTTCCCCCGATTTCATAAATAGCAAGGAAAGGGTTCTGGAAGAGTCTAAGCATGTAGTTGAGGAGATAAACGACCTGAACCAGAGTCTGAGGAGCATGCTTTCCAGGAAATAGGTTGTCTGTGCTGAAAAATGCTTAGAAAGAAGTCTCTTGACCCCCAGGAATATATCATCAGGGAGGCACGCATTCCCGATGCAAGAGGAATTATAGAATGCATGCAGTCCGTTATGGACGAACGCGTATTCCTTGTCAGTGAATACTACCTGCTGACAGAAAGGGGAGAGCAGGACCGGCTCAGGAATATAGAGGATCTTACTCTTGTCCTGGATTATGGATCAGAAATAGTTGGAGTTTTGACGCTCCAGAGAGGTATGTACAAGAAAAATCGGCACACAGCCTCGCTTGGTATTGCGATCCGGAGCGGTCACAGGTCACAGGGGCATGGAACCAGGCTCATAGAGAATGCCATAGAATGGTCCCGATCTAAGGGCATAGAGAAGATAGGACTTGAGGTGTTTTCCACCAATACAAAAGCCATCGAAGTATACAAGAAGATTGGGTTCACCATTGAAGGCATCAGGGCCAGGCAGTTCAAGATCGATGGAAATTACGTCGACGACGTCTTCATGACATACTGGATCACTTGAGAATTCCAGTGTCCCGCGTATTGTGTATTTTTGTTCATCAATATTAGACGCCGATAAAAGTATTTTAGCCAGCTTTCATTTATGAAAATTGTGCATGCATTCAGGAGTGTCATAGGCGTTCTTGCCTTGGCTCTGGGCATTTATCTCATTATAGTAAACTCACTGTTCATTGGAGCAGTTGCGCTCCTCTTTGGTGGTTTCATGTCAGTCACCGGATTTACGACTCCTTCCGGAAGGCAGATATCTGGAAAGATAAACAACCTTGTCTACACCAGCCTAAGGGAAAGAGGCATCGAAAGGATAAGGAAGGGAACTTTCCACGTTAGCGAGCCTGATTTCCTCAGTTCCTTGGAGAAAATCAAGGATATGTTCGGAAAACAGGCGGAAATGCCTGAGCTTGGTTACGACTCCCTCTTCATACACTGCCAGTCTGAGGCAGAAGCTGACAGGAACCTTTCCTACATAAGGTCAGCTGGACTCAATGCATCCGTAATCCAGAACAAGAGAGACTGGCAGATAAGGATTGACTTCCCAGATACAACTGCAAAATAACCCTTTAATTTTTTCCAAGCCATACATAATAAGGCTTTAGCTTTAGAAATCGCAGAGTGATTACCCCATACATGGAAGATGGATGTTATTGAGTCCTGGTCAGGTCTTAGGAACTGCTGTTTCGGCTTACCTCATAAACAATATGTGGGTTATAATTGCAGCGCTGCTGATATTTGCCATGGCAGTCGCAATAGGCTTCCGGGGGGTCGGAGAACTTGGAAACAGCTTCTAGTCCAGTTTCCCGAAAAACCGTTGCAATAACTGCAACCGCGCTTCTTGTAATGGCTGTAGTCGGGTTCAATACCGCATTTGTTCCTACCATATCCGGAATAATAGGCAATCCATTCTTTCGTGAAAGTCTCTTTCTTGGAGCATTCTCCCCCTACCCGGGAGGTTTGATATAAGGCATATGGTGGTCAATGCTCCCTGCGAAAGCTGGGAGAGGAGGTCACCAACATATTTATCCCTAAATTCTATGGCTCAAATGGAGCTTGTTGATGATTTGCTGTCTGAAGATCCTGTTGTTGGAAAAATGTAATACGGGAAACCGTATATACGGGTAGATGGTTAAAACCAAAATAACCGTATCAATAGAGAGGCCAGTAGTGGATAACGCAAAGTTGGCTTTATTGAAAAAAGGAAGGACTCTCAGTGACTACATAGAAAAATCACTTCGCTCCCTCTCCTCATCTGAGATCCTTGAAGATATGTGCAAGGAACTAGGCCTCAATTGCCGATACATGAGCGGGGAAGATGTGGAGAGGAACAGACCCGAGCTCACAGGTAAAGTGTGTTCAGAGACAGAAGTTAGGGAAATGAGAAATGAACGTATCTCGCGTCTATCTTGATACCAGTATTCTGATCAAGAGATACGTTAGGGAGGAAAACAGCAACATAGCTGACACTTATTTCCATCTAGCTCAGCGCGGAGAGGCAGTTATTTGCTTGTCAGAGATCAACCTTGGTGAGGCAGCAGTTGTTTTTGACGAGTATTCTAGAAAATTTGGTGTTGACGCAAGAGATCGATTTCAAACGATGCTTAGTGAACTCGGCTCGCTTGAAAGGTCCTCCTCAGTTGAAATATTTCCTGTCAGTAGCCATATAATTAGAATGGCTGTCAAGACAGTTCTTGAAAAACACTTATACATTGTAGATGCAATTCAGCTGGAAACTTGCATTGAGTCGAGGGCAAATGCGTTCTGCTCGGCTGACATGAAGCTTAACGCAGTAGCAAAGAAACTTGGTATACAGACAAATCTGTAAGTAATGCAGTATACGATGTTATTTTATGAGTGGCTCGATGTCAACTGCCAACCCCTGAAGGAGTTGGCTTGTTGCTGGTCTCCCCCATGTCCCCAGGCATTGATTCATCGAGCCGCAACGATTGGCTGGTTGACTTTGGTTGCGAACCCCAGAGGGCCATTGGCTATTTTACGCCCAGCAGCCTGGTTCCGGCAGAGGGCTTGACGCATTCATCCACTCTTCATGCTGTGAGGGAGGACAAAAAGGTTCGCTCTCATCTCACCCATAAATGGTGTGGGTTTTCCCGCTCACAATGATAAGATTCGCTAAAGGTCTAAAAGAGGTTTACTGAACTCGCAAAATATCAAATGATAGCCGAAATTAGCGGACTGGCGGGGACAATTTAAACAACATGTGAAAAACCTACTATCACGAGCAATACCATCAGAATTATGTAGATTCGCAGGAACCAAAAAGCCGTTTTGACTCCTTTGCTGAACCCAACTTTTTCAACTGGTACCTTGCTGTAGTCTTCCAGTCCCTCTGAAACCATGAATTCTTGGAGTTCTTTCTCGTTTTCAATTCTTATTTCCTTATCTTTTGTAGACGTCTATATCACCTTCATTCATAACAGTCCCACAAGATGGCTAAATACTGAAGGAAGCGCTACTGACAGTCCGTAAAGGCCGTTCATCAGTATCAGGAACCCAATTATTGAAAAGCCAGTTACATTCTGCCATCTCTTATTGACCATTCTGCCCATTATCCCCTTGTCATTTAGCAGCAGCAGGAGAAACAGCATAGCAGCGGGCATGAATATTGTAGCGATAACCTGTACCGTCAGGTTGAGATAACCAAGAGGCGCATTTGGTATAAGAGTTATGGATGCGGCGACCGCAAGTGCAACAAAGCTGGGAAGATAAAACATGATGCCCTCGCTTGCTGGTAAATTTATGCTTTTTTTCCATCCGAACGCTTCGCTCATGGCCCACGATGTGCTGGCGGAAATTGCAATTGCTGCTATGAAGCCAGCTTCAACAAGACCCAAGGCGAAGAGTTCCATGGGAAACATTCCAACCCTTGCTGCAAATGTCTGTAAAATATTATCGATTCCGAGAGTCCCGTTAGGGTCCAGGCCAAATACCGTGGTTCCAGTTAGGATTATTATGGCGATGGCCACTGTTACCATAACAGTGGACCCAATCAATGTGTCCCGTTGCCCAAATTTTATGTCATCCTTTGTCAACCCTTTATCCACGACAGAGGATTGTTGAAAGAACAACATCCAAGGTGCAATGGTGGTACCAAGATTAGCGAGTAGAACATAAACGAACAGTGAACTTACACCACCGTTTATCTTCCATGATGCAAAACTATCTAAGACCTGCCCTAGTGACGGATGGGGGAGGAAAAACAATAGCGGAACAAATATCAGGTTGAAAGCAGCAATGAATAGGGAAATCCTCTCCCATGCGTAGTATCTTAGGAAAAGTTGTATTGTTATTACTATCAATACAAATACGATAGCGGATATAACTCGCGGAATCCCAAATATGGACATTCCTACAGTTATTCCGATAAATTCCGTTATAAGGGTAAGAAAATTGGCAATGACCAGATCCCCTAGGGAAAATGAACCCCAAAATTTACCATAACGTTTCCAAATAAGTTCTGCGTGTCCTCTATGAGTAACAGCACCCAATCGTACAGTCATCTCCTGGACAAAATACGCCACCGGGAGCATCAGGACCATAAAGGGAATAAAAAAACCAATGCCAAATATAGAACCCGTTTGGGCATAGGTGATAACACCTCCCGCATCATTGTCGGCAATCATCACCAGTATGCCCGGACCAATTAACATGAAAAAAAGTTCCAATCTTGAAAGATGGGTGTGTTTTTGTCTATGAAACTCGGCGTGAAGCCTGTCCTCAGTCCTATATTTGATGTCTACAGGCAACGCATTCAGCTGCTTCATTATGTCTACTTTTGAATGTTCCGTAACATGCTTTTTCCAGGAAGACAATTATAAAACCTCCATGTTTGCCATTAGGCAAGAGTCATGCCAATTAACGCGTACTTTATTATACCACGCAAAAGCCGTTATAAAAAGAAAAATCCTTTTAGAATAGTTGGAAGCGAGAGGCGCAGCGATCTTCGGTAGAAAAGTGCGAGACACTACTAGGGGGTTCATCGCTTATTCCCCCATCATAATTGTACGTCATAAGGGTGCGATGATTCTATCATATTAAGGATTATTGGTATGTGCTATGGCAGAAATTGACTGTTAATCCTACTGTGTTAGATTCTTCCCCCTGATTATGGCTTTTCCTCGTTTATACGCTTTCTGGAATGCCGCTTGAAGTTCTGCTGTTCATGGCAAAGCCATATTCTGAACTTATTATAGGATGCTTCTTCAAGACTCGGAGGAGTTGGTTTTGACTGCGCTGTATGCAGCAGGTTCAATTCAACTCCTCCTTCTCTGTACGATATATTCATCGTAAGCCTGTTTTCTCTTGAGCATGTAGTATATTGCCCTGAGAAGATGTCTTGCGGCAGCTATTTTTGCCTTCTTTGATCCAGATCTTTCCGATATTCATTCACAGGCAATCGTAATGGGTGAATCCTTCCTGATCATCATGTGTATCTGAACGCACTCAACAAGCAGGTACTTCAGGAACGTATTGCCCTTTGCTATGTGGCCCTTCCACTCCATGTTTCCGGACTGGTGTTCAGGAAGGCTGAGAGACTATCCAGGCTCCAGCATGATCTTCTGGTGCATGATGCCGGGAAGAAAATTCATCACGGCCACATCCCGCTGGTCATATTTGCATCCCTCGTTGCAGCCATAGTAATCATAGCAACGAGCATCTTGAGGGAAATGGCAGGAATACTCGCAGAAACGGTACTCCTGGCACTTATTGATATCTACGTGTACAGGATGCTCAAGAATTCCATGGGCAGTGTTCCACCGGAATGGATTATAATACCCACTCGCGTTAAATGGATACGGGGAAGGATGTCTCGAGAATGCTCGGCATGGAGGTATTCTTCCGGAAAATAAGGGGAAGCATAAGGAAGAGATCGGGCATTACGGCAACGGGAAAGATACTGTCACAGAGCGGTGATTCGCTCATGCTGTTCCAGAACATGTCAAACCCTGGGTACAGGAAGATTGTCTTCGGTTCCGGTGACATTAGCGCTGTCTTTTGTAAGGCACAGGAAACCCTTCTGGAAAGAGGGGATGGCAAGGAAGAGGGTTATTGAGCTTGTCGACAAAGGCACAGACATGATGCTTAAGAGCACAATACACGATCTATACAATGAAGAGATGAGGGAGAAAGCATACTCATCCCATCATGATCAGATGACTCGCCCAGGTGATGCATTGTTTAGGCAGGATTGCACGGAATATTCATTATAATTAACCACCAATTTCCGCCATAGATTCCCTATTAACCTAATATAGGTGCCATCCATAGGAGAAACAGGCTGAAACGATCTCGTTTCAAACGCGTTTCGGCCGTTGGTAGTTGATCCGCCTAAACTTTCTCCAAGGCGATGGAGACATCTTCGATTAGATCATCCCCGTCCTCAATTCCTACTGACAGTCTTATCAGATCATCCGAGATTCCATGTCGTTCACGTATTTCCCGAGGAATCCCGGAGTGAGTCATCAGTGAAGGGATCTCTATAAGCGATTCAACTCCTCCCAGGCTTTCTGCAAGTGATATGTATTTTAGGGAGCGTACAAACCTCTTCACACCCTCGTTATCGGTGTCAAGCCTCAAGGAGAGCATGCCGCCGTATCCCCTCATCTGCTTTCTTGCGATATCATGGTTTTCATGTTCTGCAAGTCCCGGGTAGTAAAGTTTCCTGACCTTTCTACTATCCTTGAGATAAGAGACGATTTCGGACGCGTTCCTCTCATGTTCTTTCATCCTTACAGCAAGAGTCTTTATTCCTCTCATTGTGAGATAACTGTCGAATGGAGACATCACTGCTCCCATGGCGTTCTGGTTGAACTTTAACTTATCAAGAATGTCCGGAGTATTGGTGATCAACGCTCCTCCCAGGGAGTCGCTATGTCCGTTAATATACTTTGTCGTGCTGTGCACCACGACATCAGCACCAAGCTGCAACGGGCTCTGGAAATAAGGAGTTGCAAAAGTGTTGTCTACGGCGACAATTATTCCAAGTTTTTTTGCGTTCTTTGAGGTCTCCTCTATATCCACTATCCTGAGGAGAGGGTTGGACGGTGTCTCCAGATAAATCATTCTTGTGTTATCTGGCACGGATTCCAGGGGAAACGTTTTTGTTAAATCCCTCAGTTCATAGGTGATTCCCAGGCCAGACAGAACAGTCCTGAGCAGTCTCTCGGTTCCCCCATATAGGTCATCAGAGGCAATTATATGGTCCCCGGTCTTGAGTAGCGAAAGAAAAAGCGTTGTTTCAGCTGCAAGTCCCGATGAAAACATGAGACCATGTCTTGCATTTTCCAATGATGCAATTTTATTTTCGAGAGCTATGCGTGTTGGATTTCCACTTCTGGTATATTCATAACCCTTGGTCGGTTTTCCAGGTTCTTTCCTGGCGAATGTGGTAGATAGGTGTATGGATGAAACCACGTCACCAACCCCGTTTATGGTATCCGGCTCTTCACCAACGTGTATGGACCTGGTTGAAAACTTCATAAAGCTCACTCCATGAAGCCGTTTTGCTTCATCCAGTTATCGCTGTAAATTTTACTGAGGTATCTGTAACCGGAATCGGGGAATATCATCAAGATGTTTTTATCTCTGTAAGATTCGGAAATTTTCAAGGCTGCTGCCATGGCAGATCCAGATGATCCCCCGGCGAATATCCCCTCTTCCCTTGCCAGTCTGCGCGTCATGAGAAAACTCTCCCTGTCATTTACGGGTATAATGTCATCTATAACTGAGAAATCAACTGCTTTCACTATATAGTCTTCACCTATTCCCTCAACTTTGTATGTATGTGGTGTTACCACCTTTCCATTCTTAAAGTAACTATAGAAAACTGATCCCTCGGGATCCACACCTATAACCCTTATGTCAGGATTCTTTTCCTTCAGGTACCTCCCGATTCCAGAAATGGTACCGCCTGTTCCTATCCCTGCCACAAGTATGTCTATTTTTCCCTCCATCTGGTTCCATATTTCTGGACCTGTTAATGTGTAATGAGCCTCAATGTTATCCGGGTTATTGTACTGATCCGGGTAGTAAGCATTCCTTTCTGTCGCTATCCTCTTGGCAGTGCTGTAATAACTATCCGGTGAGTCGTAGGGCACGTCGGTTTTAGTCACAACAACCTCTGATCCATACGCTTTCATCAGGTTGATTTTCTCTTCGCTCATTTTGTCAGGAATCGTTATCAGGCATTTGTAAGATTTCACTGCGGATATCATCGCTATCGAAGCGCCCGTGTTGCCCGACGAATTTTCTACTATGGCATCGTTAATTTTCCCAGCTTTTTCAGCCTTTTCGATTATATATCTGGCCATTCTGTCTTTTACGCTCCCGCCAGGGTTAAAGAATTCCAGTTTTGCGAAGAGTCGGTTTCTAGGGCTACCAATTCTGTTTATCTTCACAATGGGCGTGTTGCCAATGGTTTCAAGTATGTTTTTGTACACTTTCACGGCATCCCCCAATATGATTAGCCTTTCCACGGATTATAATCCTTGTTCAGGTGCAAACCTTGCATAAATCACAATACTATTATACAACAATAACTGGTCATTGAACAGCACAGAACATCCTGTCAAAGCGATTATTTCCTCTCTTGCAGGTTAAAAAATATGTGTGATTTTTCCTATTTTTCGCTAGGATTAATCTCTGCCAACCTGGACCAATTCTTGTATTTTTTTTCTATGTAGTAATCAAGACTATATTTGCTTGCTCCAAAGACGCCGTTTATCAGTATGAGCAGAAGAAATACAAGCACATAAATTATGCTTGTGCCTATGTCGGTCGCGCCGTAAATGTAAAAACCGCCGAAACCCTCTGGTACGGACCAGATAAAGAAGCTGAAGATCGCCCCAAGGAAATAGACCATTTTTCTCAAGAAACCAAACAGTATTGCGAATGCAAACAGAGTTTCAACCACAGCAATTGATGATGCAAACAGGTACGGATCATGGGACGTTACATTGATCCAAAACTGAAACCACGGCATCATCCAGGAAGGCTGCTGAATCATTGAGCTCTGAATCATGGATTCGAACCCGCTGAAGAATGCGGGTTGCCATTTGAGCCATGCATCAGCGAGCCATACCACTCCAAACAGAACGCGCATAATCACTTTATATCCGGCCATATTCCTTACAAACCAGTTTTCATTTACCATAGCATTCATTGTTTGATTCAAGTTACCACCTCTCCTCTTTCATATTTCTGGATAATATTTGATACGTTGCGTCTCAACAGAAGTGAATTAAGAACCACGGATGTGGAACTCATCCCCATGGCAAGTGCTGAAAGTATGGGTAGAAATGAATAGATCGATAGACCAAACAGTGGGACAAGTACTCCTCCAGCTACGGGGATTAATGCAGTGTTGTAACCAAACGCCCATCCAATGTTCTGTTTGACCTTCCCTATGGTTTTTTTGCCTATGATCTTGGCATATACCACATCATTGAGATCGTTTTTGAGGAGTATGATGTCTCCACTTTCCCTTGCGATATCGGTGCCCGAACCCATAGCAATTCCCACATCGGCGGTTTCCAGAGCCACAGTATCGTTGATTCCATCTCCAGTGAAAATTACATAATCCCCTGCTGCCTGATATTTCTTTATTATTTCTGATTTATCTGCAGGAAGCACCTCGGCGTGAATATCATCGATTCCAAGCTGATTTCCCACTTTTCTTGCTTCTTCCATGGAGTCCCCGGTTATCATTGAAGCCCTAATTCCCATGGATCTGAGGCTTTTTATGGCGGAAACGGCATCCTTCCTGATGACGTAGGAAAGTGAAATGAACCCTCTTTCCTCGTTATCAACATTCACCGATACAGTCGATCCACCCTCATTCTTTGCTCTTGAGACCCTGATTTCCTTATCATTTACCTTGCCTGTAATCCCTGCGCCGGGAATCTCCTTAATTTCCGTCGCTTCGAATATAGGAATCTTCTTGTTCTCGGCCAACGCAACTATGGCTCTTGCTATTGGATGGTTTGAAGCTGATTCAACAGAAGCCGCTAGTGCAATGACGTTTTCCTCAGAGCCGCCAGGAGAGACAGAAATTCCTGTAATCACAGGATTCGGCTCGGTAAGTGTTCCGGTCTTGTCAAAAATGGCCCGCGTTGCTTTTGACAATCTATCCAGCGCACCTGCATTCTTTACTATTATGCCGTTCTCAGAAGATACGTTTGACGAGATAAGTAGAGTAATTGGTCCAGCAAGGCCGATGGCACATGGGCAGGCGATAACCACGACTGAAACAAAGGAAAGGATGCCTATTTCAAGCGCCAGCGGATATCCTACGCTTGAAAGATAGAAGTACCAGAAAAGCGAAGCCACAAGAGCGGATGAAATAACGAAGGGCACGAATACCGAGGAGAAAACATCGGCAATTCTCTGAACTTTGACCCGGCCGGAAATCGCTCTCTGTATGAGTTCATATATCTGACTCACCGTGCTGTCTTTTCCAGTCCTGATTACGTTTATTCGAATAACGCCGTTAAGGTTCTTAGTGCCTGATGCCACAATCTGACCAGCGGACTTCAGAACAGGCTCCTGTTCTCCAGTGAGCATGGATTCGTCCACCTCGCTCTTGCCTTCATATATTATCCCGTCGACCGAGATCACCTCGCCAGGCTTTACTAATACTTTATCGTTCGGTCTTATCTCATCGGTCTTCTTGTCAATGATATCACCAAGGCTGGCGATGTAGTGGACAACGTTGGGTATCATTCCAATTAGCTTACTGGCTGCTCTGTTGGCCTTCACCTTTGTGAGATTTTCAACGAAATTACCTGTTAAAATAAGTGTCACGATGAAAGACGACGCATCAAAATACACCTCGGAAGGTGGAATTGAGCCTGGTCGAGCGATTGTTACATAGGCGGAGAACATGAATGCAGTAAGAGTTCCCAAGGAAACTAGCAAATCCATGTTTGCCGATCTGCTCTTTAACGCATGATATGAACCCTCATAGAATCCGTAGCCGGAATAGAATTGGACAGGCAACGTCAGGATGAGGAGAAGGTAATTCAGGTAAAAAATAGAATGTGAAAAACCATACGTGATAACTATAACCGGAACAGAAAGTGACCACCCAACAATCAGTCTGCGCTTGAGCTTCTTGGCTTCGGTCTCAGGAGACGAGTACCTATGCTGGCATGTTTTTGAGCAGAAATAGTATTTCTGACCTTCAACTTCCAAGAAAAGGTCAGAACCTTCCGGGACAAACATTCCGCAGACTGGGTCTGTAGGCATATAAATACTACTTACCTGCTGTGCTTGAGTGGATTCTTGTCGAATTCTACCTTACATTTGCTGCTGCAGAAGTAAAACTCCCTGCCCTGAAATTCGCTTACAAATTCCGTATCTTCCCTCACTTTCATCCCACAAATTACATCTTTTTTCATAATCCCCCGCTCCTCATTCAGCAACAATTATGTTCAAGGTTATGATGTGCTTCCTGGCTCCGAGTATACTTCCCAGGATTGGCATCAAAACTTGTCTTGCATTCATCGCTGCAGAAATAGTACTTCATACCGCCATGCTCGCTTGCTATCTTCTTTTCTTTTATCTTCATCCGGCATACAGGATCAACTGTCATTTCCATGTTCAAAGCATCCCGGAATTGTTATTAAATGTTCATTATACAGAATGTACTTATAATACACCATAATTTATCGACATGAAAAGAAATGTGACAGAAATTGAACGAAGATTGATACACATATTGAAAAAGAACTCCAGAAAGAGTGTGATTGATATAGCCAAAGAACTTGGTGTCAGCAGGATTACTGCAAGAAAGGTGTTTGATTCGGTCATCAAGGCAGGGAAGATTAAAAAATTTACAATCGTGCTTAACGAAGATGAGAAGGATCTTGCCATAGTGCATACGAGAGGGATTGAAAATTTGCCAAACGATCTGGTAATCGAGAGTTTCAAGCTTATTGACAGTACATACATCGTGGTCATGTATTATGAAAACCTCGTAAAGATCGAAGGGATTCCCGTAATTAGCGTCAAAATAGCAACATCCAGGAGCTTAAGTGAAAGTACAGGAAGGGCGGAACATTTTCATTGTGACTATTGCGGTAAAGAAATGGGTGGGATGCCAATTGAGGTTGAATTACAGGGAAAAACTTACTACGCGTGCTGTTCCAACTGTGAGCGCGATCTTAGAAAGAGGAGAGAACCGCTGGTTGATCGTGTCGTGACCTGAAATTGACCTTAATTGAAAAACATATTTTTTCGATGCCACTAATAGTCTGATTTTCTATCAATTAAACTGAAGTGTCCACGGATATGCGGATGTAACCGGTTTTTCTGTATCGCTGGAAAACTCAAATTTGTTAGTCATTCTGTAAAGAGTGGACAGATAATTTTTGCATAGTGCAACGTTAAGTATTGTTCAGCAATTGCAAGATTATGTCTTGTGGGGGCATGAATCGTTCAGGCAAAACATGGGTCATAATCATCAGCATGAAAATGATGGGATGGTTGAAAAAACTGGTAACGCAAATAGCTCAGCATTGAACATACTGCGTGAACGGCATGTCAGAGGGGAAACTGAGCAGGGACGAGTACCTGAAGACTTTTCATAATAACCCACCCCTCATTCGTTTCATATTCTTGACATGGAATTAATTGTTATGCTAGCCGTTAATTGCAAATGGGGTTGACCGGATTTGGACCGGTGACCTCCCGGTTATCAGCCGGGTGCTCTAACCATGCTAAGCTACAACCCCTTGTATTGTGGAATAATGGCGAATGCTGAAGCCATTCTCGATGATAAAGTGTATATTAAATATTTCGAAAATCAGCATTTTTCTAATGAAACTTGCAAGTGGAAATTCTAATCCAGAGATGAGCTTCCGGACTCCTTCAGGATATCCAGAGCCTCCATGCTTGCACACACGGAGCAGAGATCGCCTGTGCTCGGTGCTCCACACCTTACGCATTTCCCCATCACTATCTTTCCCCTGTCAGTGGCGGTGTGGTCACGCAATCCATCAAGGAAGTTGGCAATGGCAAATTTTGCTCCCGGGTTCTGCTCCTCTATGTCGGTGACCATGCTCCTGAATGAGTTTCTCTGTGCCCTTTCGTAGTAAGGACACCATCCTCCGTCAAATTGCACGCCGTTGAGTACTGCGTAAAGCATTACCTCCTTTTCCGGAATTCTTCGCAGGGGGACAATCCTTCTGACAAGCCCATCCTTTCTTGTGCTGTGCGGAGCCATTCTCATCATTCGCTCGAAATCACCCTTGACCACATTCATGAGGATGGACTGGGCATAATCGTCCAGGTTGATACCCAGTGCAACATAATCACTTGCATATTCAAGGGATTCAATATTCATCAGTTTCCTTCGCATCGGACCACAGTGTGAGCAGGGAATTGTCTCAGGGTCCCTCCTGACAATCTCATCCATGGTCATCCTGAATGCCTCCTTGAATGATAGGGTTCTATGTTCCACGCCAAGTTTTTTGCACAGCAGTCTCGCCGATTCAAGTCCCGTATCCCTGTATCCAGCGATCCCCTCATCAATGGTGAATGCCTTAAGATCGATATTTTCCCGGTTCCCAAGAAATTTATCCAGAAGAAAGAGCGTAACGGAACTGTCCTTTCCGCCGGATATAGCTACGGATATTTCTATGTGTTCCGCCCTCAGATCAACCTGTTTCCTTAATTCGTGCTTGAACCTTCTCTCCACAGAATCGTTGAAATGCTTCCTGCAAAGATGCGTCCCGTTGTATTTTGCCTCGTAAACGGCCTTTCCCCTGCAAAGCGAACACTCCATTGATCAGCGAAGGATAAATTGAGTAATGAAGTTGATTGTCTTTCCTAACCAGACAATGGATCGGGAAATTATTAATGGAACATGGGCCTGAACCATTCATGAATTTAGACGTTGGAAGAATGAAGGATATTTCCAGCCTGGATACAGTCAACTACTCCGAGCTAAAGTATCGGAGCTTGCAACTGGGGGATCGATATGATCAAAAATAGCACCCGCCACAATAGGCTGGCTGACGGCAGCCCTGTTCCTGATGTTGAGGGAAGCAATGTAATCAGCTTCACCCTCAAATCTACAGGAAATGCATCTAAAAATGGATCGTTCAGGCCTGTTCTTCTTGCTTATGGTATGGCATATAGGGCATTCCCTGCTGGTGTTATGGGGATCGACTACGATGAGGGGAATGCCCGCTTCCCTTGCCTTGTATTCAATGAACGACCTGATCTGGTGGAAAGACCATGAATTATGGATGTACCTTTTGCCCTTCCTAACGGTTGTCCTCATCCTTATGCCATCGAGGTTCTCGATGGCTATGGCGGAGGAGGTGCCTTTGGCTTTATGAACGATCTCCTTGGATATCACATGGTTGGTATCTCTTGCAAATCTCTTCTCCTTCCCGGAGAGTTTCTTCAGGTGGCGTTTTGCGGATTTCCTGCTTGCATGGTTATATCCCACTGCCTGCAGCCTGGAACGGAGATCGGCATTATGTCCCCTGACCTCATTGATCTGATCACCGGAGTAGTATTTGCCGGTGGAATCCACTGCAATATTGACGATGCCCATGTCCACGCCCATGATGTTTTCTGGCTTGATGATGGACTCTTCAGGGGTTTCGACGGCAACCATGAGATAGAACAATTTATTCTTCCTGACGAGATCGCACTGACCCCTTATTCGCTTAAATGGTATTTCACCATATTTTCCTACGGTCATGGGAATATGTATCCTTCCCCTTGTGGTGCTGACGCTGACCTGATCCATGCCCTTGAAGCTCAGTATCCTCTGATCATATACTATGGAACCGAAATCCCTGAATTCATGAAAAACCGTTTTATCCGCCTTGTATGTTTCCACGACCTTCGCTATGACCCTGACTGCAAGCTGTGCAGCAAGATTGAACTTCTCCCTGATGTCCCTGTAGACGATTCTTTGCAAAAAGACCTTGTTGTAAAGCTTCTTCTCAAAGGCAATTTTGGAAACAAAGTTGCATGCATCGTTGAATTTGATGAAGGTGTCGATGATCGCTTCCCGCTGTTTATCATCGGGAAGCAGCTTTATCTGGAGGGTCTTGAACACAATATAGATATGCCTCCTCAATATATAAGCGTGTCGTGATTCCTCTCCATCTTAAAGGAATGGAGCTTCTTTGCGACTGGACTTGTGATCTGCATAGAGATGGAAGACGCAGAACCAGTCAGTATTAGGGTGCTGCTGGACACACTCAACCTTGATCCTGCCATGAAAAGGCTTGGTGGCGTCCCAAGAAAGGGGAAGACAGTAATTCTGCCCTCAATGGAACGCACCCGGGGCTGTTATAGTCGTAGGTCTTGGAAGGAGAGAAAAGGTCGATATTGAAGCCTTGCGTACCTCCCTCTCTACTGCCATCAAGGCACTCGGTCCCGGCAGCAAAAATATCGGAATTGTCCTGCCGGAAGTTTTTCCTGCGGAGACAGAGGCCATGGAAGTGGCATACACATATGAGATCACCGTCTACTCATTCGACGAGTTCAAGGCAGAGAAGAAGGCTAATACGGATCTATTGAGAATATTGTCCGACAGGGAAATTAAGGTGGCAATAGAGAAAGGAAGGATAATGGGAGAAGCAACGAACCTGACAAAATATCTCGCTGATCTTCCCTCATCCATAGGCACTCCGACCTTTTTCGAGAAGACGATCCGGGAGAATGGCAGGATTACCGTTACTGCCCTTGGAAGAGACGATTTCATAAAACTCGGAATGGGAGGGCTGGAAGGCGTTTCAAGGGGTGCGCATGAACCTCCTAGGCTTTTGATCGCAGAATACGGGAATCGAGAACTTCCTGCAATAATGCTTGTCGGGAAAGGAATAACATTTGACAGCGGAGGTATATCTATAAAACCGTCAGAGGGAATGCAGGAGATGAAATTCGATAAATGCGGCGCCGCTGCGGTGCTCGGTGCGATGAAAGCAATATCCGATCTTGGTCTCAAGGCCCATGTTGTGGGTCTCATGCCACTGACCGAGAATATGCCCGGCGGTGCATCCTACAAACCCGGAGAAATTCTGAGGCATTATAATGGCGTAACTTCCGAAGTGATTAGTACCGATGCCGAGGGGAGGCTTGTTCTAGCTGATGCGTTGGCCTATGGCATCGATAAATACAGGCCAGTTTCAGTCATAGACCTGGCAACACTCACAGGCGCATGCGTTGTTGCCCTCGGGAACAATATTGCGGGTGTAATGGGAAACAATGAGGGACTGCAGGGAAAGATCATGGAGGCATCAAGAAATACCTGGGAAAAGCTATGGCCTCTTCCACTGGACGACGATTTCCGGGAACAGATAAAGAGCGACGTCGCTGATATCAAGAATACGGGGGGAAGACCAGGCGGAGCTGAGACTGCTGGGGCTTTCCTGAGCAATTTTGTCGGCGAGGTTCCATGGGTGCATCTGGATATTGCCGGAACTGCCTGGAGAGGGCAGAAGACCTCCAAGAAGGATTATCTGGGGCCGGGAGCAACAGGATTCGGCACCAGGCTTCTTGTGGAATTCGTGATGGCAAATTCCGGATAATCACTCATCCGGCGAGTATTCAATCTTCTTGCCGTTCTTTATCTGGCGGTAAATGGAAGACCCGACATCACTGTCCAGCTTCAGCCTGATAATTCCCTTGGAGGAGCTCCTGGCCTGAAGCACCATTATATCTTCCACAAATATTTTCACATTCATGTTCTTCTCGCCGACGGAAAGGTAGAGTATCTTGTTCTTTACCTCTATCTCTACAGGTCTTCTTTCCGAGCTTATTCCTCCCGTTTTTGGCTCGACTTCCAGTCTCACCTTGAGGCGCCCCTCGAGATCGGATATGTTTGCTCCCTTCTTGCCAATTAGCTTGGCGATGTATTTTTCCGGAACGGATACCACCGCCCTGCTCCCTCCGGTCATCTTGACTTCAATCTCCCCGGTTCCAAGAAATCCTGAGATCTCTTCCCTAATCCTGTCGGCCGCCAGTGACAGGAGCGATGAATTTTCCGTCTGTATGGGAACAAGAACTATCTGGTCGCCGAAGGTGTATATCTCATACAGGGGCGTTCCTGATGGGAAGTCTTTGACCACGATCACCGGCCTGGCAAGATCTTCCTGGTTCATGCCGCTTGGGACCTTGACTGTGTATTCCGTAATTATTACCTTCCTGACTCTCCCCGCCTCTATGAACAGTATTGTGTCTATGACCTGTGGTATGAGTCCAAGTTCTATCCTTCCAATGAACCTGTGGAAAGCGTCTATGGGCCTGGTTGCGTGAACAACTCCAATCATGCCGACCCCGGCAAGCCTGAGATCGGAGTATACGTGGAAATCCGATGTTATGCGCATCTCATCAAAGACAGTATAATCCGTCCTGACCAGAAGGAGGATATCCCCGGTCTTTTCCATGGAACCCTCAAGCCCTGTGTACTGGGTTATGTCATTTATCAGTTGAAGGTCTCTTGGCTTTTCCATGGTCTTGACAGTTTTGTCCATGGAATTGAAATATTCTGCCAGCGCCTGCACAAAAGTACTCTTTCCAGCCCCGGGAGGCCCTGCAACAAGGATGCCGTTGCTTCCCACGGTAAGCCTCTCCACAACCCTTGGATCAAGTTCGTAGTCCTCCAGGTTGAGCTTCTTTATGGGCCTTACTGCAGTAATCTCAAGGTCGTCGGAGAATGGTGGCCTTGTTATTACTATCCTTATGTTTTTCAGCTGGATGACAGTGGCTCCAAACATGTCCATCTCAACGAAAGATTCATCCTCAAACTTCCCCCGCTTGACTATGTTTGATGCAATTGTCTCGAGTTCCTGCCTCGTTATCACATAATCAAGGCGGGTGATTCTTACAGCTCCGGGCATGCCTTTTTTCAAGACAGGTTTCAGGTTTGCCTTGAGGTGCACCGAGGAAGTGATCTCATCAAAGAAATCCTCTATATTCTTGACAGATTTCTGTGACGCCTCCAGGAACTCGATCTGTATTCCCTTTATTATGGCAAGGTCTCTCTGTATTATGTCGCCCGTAACGAGAATTGCATCATTTTCCAGAGCTGTATTCCGTATGATTTCATCGATCTCTCCGCTCTTTGCCCCCTTTATCTGCCAGTCGCCGGGCCGTTTTCCGTAAAAGTCCAGGTAAATCTTCCCATCTTCTGCCATAGACCGCAGCGTCTTGAGTTCCTCAAGGCCGGTGAAACCGATGGACCTCCCGTCGTTTGCCTGGTGTTCAACCTCGGCCAGCATTGCCTCGGCAAGTATTACATGAGATCCCTCCTTTGCGGAGACGAAGGCTGTGAACCGGCCGTCTACGATCACCGATGTATCAGGAACGTAATTCACGTTGGAACATGTGATATTCGTTAATTAAGATATTTCCGGAGAAAAAAGCAATTATGGCACATAGTGCTAGGGATGTCGGGTGAGTGCAACTGGATGAAAGTATTTCCCTTCTCGGGAATATCATAAGAGCGTCATTGGGAAAGCAAAAAGACGCTGCTCTGGCTTTCTCTGGCGGTTTGGACAGTACGCTTTTAATGGTGCTTTCTGGGTACAGGCTTAAACCATATACCGTTGGATACTCAGATTCCCACGACATTGCACGTGCCAGGCATGTATCAGACCTGCTTGGATTCAGGGCCAGAGAGATAATCCTGGACAACAGTGACCTTACGGAAGTCGTGTCGGCCATCATGGCCATCGATCCATCCATAGGGAGGCAGGAAATCGGTTATGAAATTGTGCTGTACTATACGCTTTCAGAGATCACCGAGGATCATCTCGTGACCGGCCAGGGCGCAGACGAGATATTTTATGGATACCGCAGGTTCATCGATAACCCGGGCCTGGTCAATGACGGGTATCTGGAAAAGCTGTTCCATAAAACGCTGCCGAGGGAGAAGAACATCGCAGGGATTTTTTCAAAACATCTTGTAACGCCCTATCTGGATCCTGTTATTGTCAAGGCATTCTCCGGTTTGCCTCGAGATGTAAACGTGATCGGCAATGTCAATAAGATCCAGATCAGGAATCTGGCAAGGAACGCAGGACTTCCTGAAGAAATTTGGGGGTTCAGGAAAAAGGCCGCACAGTATGGGTCTGGAGTTCAGAAGCGCCTGAATAAGGTTCCTGATTTGTAATGAATATTTTTCCGATTCGGTTATATATTGTTTCCGCATTATGACAACATCAAGGAGTTCATTGAACTAGCAATTACGTGATTTCATGACATATACAGGGATCATTGGAGGAAGTGGCCTCTACAACCTTATCAAAGGCGGCAGGTCGCTTGACATAGAAACACCATATGGTAAACCTTCTGACAGGGTCGAAGTTGGAGAGATCGGCGGGGTAGAAGTAGCATTCATACCAAGACATGGAAAGCATCATACTATTCCACCGCACGCCGTGAATTACCGGGCCAACATGTGGGCGCTCAAGAGTATTGGCGTAGAACGTGTGCTCGCAATAAACGCTGTGGGATCTCTTAAGGAACAGTACAAGCCGGGCGAGATGGTATTTCCGGACCAGTTCATAGATTTTACAAAATCTAGAAAGCTGACATTTTTCGATGGTCCCGAAGTATTTCACGTCTCAGCGGCAGACCCGTTCTGTTCTGACATGACATCGGAACTTGTTTCATCGGCTAAAAAAGCCGGCTACCCCCATCATGATAGGGGGACATATGTATGCATCGAGGGACCGAGATTCTCAACAAGGGCAGAGTCACGCATGTTCAGGCAGTTTGGAGACATAATTGGCATGACACTTGTTCCAGAGATAAATCTGGCGGTGGAACAGTCAATGTGCTATTCCATGATTGCAACTGTTACTGATTTTGATGTATGGTCGGACAAGCCTGTGGATGCATCAGAGGTCATGAAAATAATGAAGGAAAACGAGGAAAAGGTATCTTCTCTTGTCGAGAAGTCCGTTAAAGGATTCAACAGAGAGAGAAGGTGCAATTGTTCAAGGTCACTTGAAAACGCAAAAGCATGAGGAAAAACTAAAATGAAAATAAAATTTTTAGGCGGAGCAGAAGAAGTAGGAAGGTTGGCTATAAAGATAAGGGAAAAGGATTATGACGTGATGGTGGACTACGGAGTCATTCCGGAAAAACCGCCAGAGTTCCCTCTACCCCCGGAGCCGGTGAAGAGCATATATCTCACACACGCGCATCTGGACCACATGGGCGCCTTGCCCGTTTACTATCACGAGTACGATGCGAAATTCTACTCGACCATAATGACGGCAAACAGCATGAGACCCATGCTTGAGGACTCAATAAAGGTCACGAATATAGAGGGATATCCATCCAGGTTTGACATCGACGACATCTCGTCACTGTACAGCTCTTTCCAGAACGTGAACTACAATGAGACAATCGTGGATGGTCCTTTCCAGGTTACCGCACAATCGGCAGGTCATATCCCTGGATCGACCATGTGGAAGTTCGAGAATTCCAGGTCCATACTCGTGACTGGTGATCTTTACACAAAGGAAACCATGCTGCTAAACGGCGCAAGACCGCAGAAGGCGGATATTCTCATAATGGAAAGCACCTATGCAGGAAAGAACCATGAAGAGCGGGGCCAGGTTGTGAAGCGGCTCAGGCAGAGAGTGAAGGAGGTTGTTGAGGACGGAGGCAAGGTAATACTTCCATCATTTGCCATGGGAAGAACCCAGGAACTCATAATGATCCTGAGCGACATGGGATACAACATCTCAGTCGACGGAATGGGAAACGGAATTTCCGGAATATATCTCCACACACCGGGATTCCTTAGATCACAGAAGGGATTCTCCAAATCCATTGGCAAAATCAGGCAGATTAGAGGCAGAAGAATGAGGGAAAGCGCGCTTGATAGTGACATAGTGATAACCACATCAGGTATGCTTGACGGCGGACCAGTTCTCTCATATATAGAAAAACTGATGAATGACACGAAGAGCGCCATATTCCTCACGGGATACCAGGTGGAAGGCACAAACGGAAGGAGCCTCATGGAGAATGGGACAATAAAAATAGCAGGCGCAACGGTCAAGCCTAATATGAAGCTTGATTTCTTTGATCTATCTGCCCATGCCGGACATGATGATCTCATCGATTTCGTGAAGCAGGTTGATCCGGAGAAGGTCATACTATGCCACGGGGACAACAGGGAGAACCTCCTGGAGGACCTCTCGGAATTCGACGTTGAACTTCCTTTCAATGGGCACGAATTCGAGGTCTCGTAACCTGAAATATTAATATGCGCGCCGGGGGACACGATAGTTCCTCCTGCGACTGTTTGAGACAACAAACAGTAAATTTTCTTCACCTTTGTCTATTCTCGCAGCCAGTCTGCGGTTAGTTGGATCCGGAATATACAGGACGTTGGGCGGGGGAAACGGACTGATAATGGGACACAATGCCGGCCATTCAATCAATATTTATATGATACCTAAATACCGCAATGATGGATGAGGTTCTCACCGTTGATCACGTAGCCATGGAGTACAAATATGCCAGGAGTTCCATCAAGACCATAGAGGACATCAGTTTCACAGTGAAAAAGAACCAGTTTGTTTCAATTATAGGTCCGTCAGGATCAGGAAAATCCACACTTCTTCGGATGATTCTCGGATTGACAAAGCCAACGTCCGGAAGGATCATGTATGGTGACAGGGAAGATATGGGCACTGACTTCAGGGTGTCAGTGGTGTTCCAGAATGCCGCGCTCTTTCCATGGCTTGATGTTCTGGACAACGTCCAGCTTGCCCTTGAACCCCTGATCAAGGATCGTGACAAGAGAAGGGAGATAGCCATGAATAACATCAGGCTCGTCGGTATAGATGGGTTTGAAAAAGCATACCCAAAGGAGCTATCCGGCGGAATGAAACAGCGTGTGGCAATAGCACGAGCCCTTGCTACTTCTCCTGATGTGCTACTGCTGGACGAGCCTTTCAGCGGTCTGGACGTTTTCTCGGCACAGGCAATCAGGGAGGAACTCCTTGATCTCTGGGAATCACCCGTGGAAAACCCCAACACCATATTGATGGTCACCCACAACGTCGATGAGGCGGTGCAGATGAGCGATGTTATAGTCATTCTAAGCCACAGGCCGGCAAAGGTTCTCAAAGAAATGCCCATAACCCTGCAGAGACCCAGGAACACCAGAAGCGACGAATTCTATAAGACTGTAGATCAGGTCCTGACGGTTATGTCCGAGTGAACTCCCTGTTCAATAAAGTCTTAAAAGCTACAGCAATATCTGGAAGACATGAAGGTTCTAATTCTCGGTGTTGATGGCTACATCGGCTGGTCTCTGGCTCTCAGGCTAATGAAGATGGGGCACACAGTGGCCGGAGCTGACAATTTCTTCACACGAAGGCGCGTCAGGGAGGTCGGATCTGAATCCGTGCTGCCCATCGGAACCATGGCAGGCAGGATCAGAGAACTGGAATCATCCGGATTCGGGGATCTGGAATTTTTCAGGGGAGATGTCAGCAATGCGGACTTCATTTACAGGATTATACGGGAAGCACAGCCAGAAGCTGTCGTGCATCTGGCCGAGCAGAGATCTGCCCCCTATTCAATGATAGGGCTGAAGCAGGCCACGGACACAATGGTCAAGAACATCGTTAGCACGCTGAATCTTGTATACGCCGTAAAGGACGTTGCACCTGACACGCACATCCTCAAGCTTGGTACCATGGGTGAATACGGCACGCCGAACATTGACATTCCGGAGGGCTTCTTTGACATAGAATATAACGGCAGGAAGGATCACCTCCCTTTCCCGAAGAATGCAGGCAGCTGGTACCACTGGACGAAGGTGCACGATTCAAACAACCTGATGTTTGCCAACAGGGTGTGGAACCTGAGTGTCACGGATGTCATGCAGGGTGTTGTGTATGGAACAAGGATAGACGAAATATCTGAAACAGGGCTATACACAAGATACGATATTGATGAAGTATGGGGTACCGTCCTGAACAGGTTCTGTGCACAGGCAGTTTCAGGTCTGCCAATCACGCCATATGGGGAAGGAGGGCAGACAAGGGGATTTCTCCCTCTGGAGGACAGTGTTACCTGCCTTTCAATTGCGCTGGATAATCCGCCGGGTGATGGGGAATACCGGGTTTTCAACCAGTTCGACATGGCGTATTCCGTGAACCACCTTGCGGAAAGAGTGAAGGAGATTTACGAACGTGAATTCGGGAAAAGCGCCGAAATAAGGC
>JAJYRT010000096.1 GCA_021793945.1 Thermoplasmata archaeon | reverse complement strand
GCTTCATTTTTCCATTCTCCCCGTTCCTTGGCACGCTTATCCTGCAGTTTCTTCATCCTTATCCTGTTATCATGTGGAGCATAATTTCCGCTGCATTGATCGTTATGGCGTTGATATCATTATCTCTCAGGAAACATATCCCATCGCCTGATAGAAATTCACATTAAATTTAGGCATTCTGGTTTGGGGAATGAACACAAGCCTGAGCAACTCACTAAACGCATTTCTAAGGTTGCCACAAATTTAGGCGGAAATACTTGTGAGGATGCAGGAATGTATCGAGACGTTGAAACATTTGATTTCATGAAGATACTGACAAGAAACAGGTGGGCATAGATCCGGCATGGAAGTTATTCTTTCCACAGAACCAAAGAGGATTGCAACAGGACAATGGATCAATTCATTATCCATCTGCCAACTGGTTATGGTGAGAATGTTCAAACATTTCCGGATACACGCGAAAGGATATTCCCGTAGATGTATTTTTCAGAATTTCCCAATTGGACCTGCCTGCGATGAGATTTCTCCACATATATCTCCATGTGGTTTTGGGTACCGGAGAATCCAAGGTGATATTCGGAAACCAGAAGGCGTTCAGGGTTATAGCAAGAGAGCCGAATGAAGCCTAATATATGGGAGCTTGCAACGGGAAGTTCTGGAGTAGATGTATAAAAGCATGTGTAGTCAATCTCTATTGTCCGACTTTTTTTAGGTCTGCTATTTTCTGTCGGTCATAACACGAAACATGAAATCTAGGAATGTGCACATGACCTCCTCTCCCAGCTTTCGCAGGGAGCTTCTCACTTCAAAGGTTGCTGGCAGAATCTCCATGGGCTTGAATTCCCCTCGGCCCGAAGGTACTCTTCCTTCATGCCAAACCTTCTGACTTTACGGATGCAGGCACGCATGAAGCAATATGCGATCCGACCTGTTTCACTTCTGTCTGCCAGCGGACAGTACAATAAGTTGAGAGAAATAATAGAGTTTCGCTCGATCTCATTCCCTCTCACGAAAGAGGAATTCCCGCTCGCAAGCATTAAAAAATTGGTAAAAAAATTACGAAGTCTTCGCGTCAGATTACATGACTAATGTTTGTGATGTTTTGAGATATGCTCGTCCAATTCTTTCTTTGATGCAAAACCCATATTGCATAATTTACACTCGATTTTCTCTTCGGTCATCTTATCACCAAGATCATGACCCTGTGTATCTATATATAAATTTAGCCACAACGGTTGATGGTGACCTGCATTTATAACTGTTCTCTGCATGAAATGGCAGCCCTCTGGATCACTTCCGATAATGCGGGATGGACATGGATAGCATTACTAATATTGCTCAGCACACCATCTCCTGATATCATTGCAACAACGACCTCATGGATTAGAGTAGCTGCGTCGCTTCCAATTATATGACATCCAAGAATTTTTTCAGTGGATTTTTCAACTATTAACTTCACCAATCCGTCGTAATCTTTGATCGCCATCCCCATTCCAGTGTTTATGAACTTAGACCTTCCGATTACAAAGTTGTAACCCATCTTTTTCGCTTCTCTTTCGGTCAAACCCACGGCCGCGACCTGAGGCGATGTGAATACTGCATGAGGCGTTGCAAAATAATTCACAGATATCTTCTTTGCCGAATCTGTAATGTTGAAATAGCTAAACTGAGCTTCCAGATTTGCACTATGCTTGAAAAGATATTTTCCCACCACATCTCCAAGGGCATAAATTCCACTCTCGTCAGTCTCAAGATATTCATCTACATTTACGTATCCCAGCGAAT
Organism: Thermoplasmata archaeon; assembly: GCA_021793945.1. The sequence continues at coordinate 5,051 of JAJYRT010000096.1, read as the reverse complement.
TGAGTTTAACGCCACTATTTTCAAGCTGAAGGTTTTCTGTATTTGGCGCGCGACCTGAGGCAATAAGAATCTCATCCGACTCTATTTCATTCTTATGTTCTGCTCCTTTTGTTGATGTCTTGACTATAAATTTTCCGTGATCCTTTCTCACGTTCAAAGCCTCCGTCGAGAGAAGTACATTGTGTTTTTTTGAAAAAACACCAGTAAATAGCGCCGATATTTCATCATCCTCCCGTGAGAGCATGGCGTCCCCTCTCTGCAATATTGTAATTCTTGTTCCCATGGATCCGAAGAAATGTGCCATTTCTGCTGCGATATATCCGCCGCCAATTATGATCATGGTTTCTGGCAGCTTGGAAAGTCTCAGCGCCTCATTGCTAGTTATATACCCAGATTCCTTCAATCCAGGAATTTCCGGAATTAATGGTCTTCCGCCGCTCGCTATAAGAATTTTGTCGGCCGCAATGACTTTTTCACCGACTTTCAGTTGCTTATGCCCAACAAATTTCGCTTCCCCCTTGATAAGTTTTGGATTACCGTCTCCAGAAAATGATTTCTCTATTTCGTTTGCCTCGCTGTCAACAAAATTGCTGATTTTGGAGATAATGTCGTTAAAGTCCACGGAGAACCCATCTACGTGTATCCCGAAATCTTCAGCGCGTTTAATAGAATCAACCACATCAGCGCTGTGAAGCAGCATCTTCGAGGGTATGCAACCTCGGTTCAGGCAGGTTCCACCCATCTTATCCCTTTCCACAATTGCTACCTTAAGGCCATCACCGGCCGCGGCAAGCGCGACATCCAGTCCTGACCCGGCGCCAATTACTATCAAGTCAAATTTTTCCATCATGTATCTTTCCTCAAAATTATGTATTGAGGGAGTTTATAATCCCCTCTTTGACAATTCATAGCTTCTTTGCAATGTAGAACGATGTTATTCCAAGAACTATCCCATAAAGTAAGTGTCCTACAAACCCTATTATTAACACATCTCCCGCCATTATAGAGGCTTTGGCACCCATCAGTGACATCATAACTGATGAAAAGGATGTCATAGCTAATGGAAGGAAGAACACAAGATACAGGACCACACCAAAAATCAACCCAAACCCAAGTGACCTTGAAGCTGATGTTAATCTGAGAGGTTTAACGTACGATACTATAACTCCGAATATGGCACCTGCAACTATGCTTACAGTAAAATGTGCTGCAAGACCCACGACAACACCAGATCCCATCCCCGCACCAAGCGCCATTCCCATGATCAGGAAGAATGTGGTGGACGAAAGTCCCATACCCAATGCTCCTGCAATAAGTATGATGGCCATTACTATTCCACCTAATATGCCTCCGATTATAGCTGGAATCACAGCCATTTTCATCTTTCTGTTCATTGAATTTGCGCCGGAGACGCCTGCAGGATGCATATGCATCTTCGCATGTTCCATCAATTTATCTTTCGAATCGAATACCATTCCACATTCATTACATTTATTTTCAGTCATATCTGTCAATAGAATGAGACCTGAATCCTATTTAAGGTAAGTCGCACAACCCTTGCAAAATTATAGCGCGTGAGAACTCTTGCCTCTTCGAAGAATAGATGTGCAGTGTTGGCTGCCGGGGAACATTACATCACACATGAGGGAAATGGAAAAATGCAACCGTTGACGGAAAGAATTTGTAAGGGAGATGCACATTGAAAGTATATGACTATAAGTACAGATAACTGTTTACTTATGAGCATGGAAGGGACTAATGGCTTAATCCCCAACAAAACGCTCCAGATAGCCGTTTACACAGATGGGCAGTCTTACAACGGCATAAGATCTGGAATAAGGCTGATGCCCGTTGACAAACTTATAATAATCCACGAAGAGGTCTGGGGTAAGGCGAGCCAGCCGTTGCAGGTTTCATTCAAGGAATTTGTTAAGCAAATATCAAGTGCCCTTGCAGTGGAAGTCGAGGAGATTAAGCTCAAGTCAGGTGATCTAAACGAGGTTCTGGAAGCTGTAAGGTACATTCACAACAATAACTTTTCTGAATATAATGATATTTTGTTGAATGTTACAGATGGGGGGAAGATCCTCTCTTGCACATCTATTTCGTCTGCGTTCATTTTTGGCATACGGACGTTCTGGATCGACCAGAGTGGAATACACATGCTACCCATACTCAAACTTGGATATCAGAAAATACTCTCAGAGTCGAAACTTGCCATATTGAATGCATTATCCAGAGCTCACGGATCTGTCAAAAGTCTTGAGGCGCTTTCCGATCTGACCGGACTTGACAAATCTCTTATCAGCAGGCACATAAACGGATCAGAAGATTCCCAGGGACTGGTTGATCTGGGACTGGTTAGCGCGAACAGGCAGTCTAGAGGCAGATTGGAAATTGAAATTACCGCACTTGGAAAGATAGTAATCATATAATGTGCATTGGAATATGGCAGATATTTTATTCCCATTTTTGCTCAGCCCTCATATACAACGGTTGACAGTGACTATTTATTAAGATAATGGTGGTCCCTCACGCATGGTTAATTTTGATGCTGATTTCAGGAAAAGAATGATGGATAGAATGGAAAGGTTCTCTAAATTCGACAAAGTTGGCACTGTAAAGGGAACGGTGAGTGTATCAGTAATTAAGGGTGACAATCTCCATTCCGAAGCTATGCCTGACAATCAAAATTTCTCGTGGGCATCAGATGAGAATGGTCCAAGTCCACTTGCATATTTTATCTCCAGTCTTGCTATGTGTCAATGTATTCACTACGGAGAACATGCAGGTTCAATGGACCTAAAAATAAAGGAATTGGAGATAAAGGTGAATGGTGAATTCAGGATTAGCAGGCCAAGGACATTTGAGAGGATTCTGTATACAGTAATCATAACAAGTCCTGAGTCAGAAGAAACCGTAATTCAACTGGCAAAAGAATCCAGTTCTGACTGCTACATAACAAACACAATGTCGAAGGCTTGTGAGGTTCAGGGAAGGCTTGTCCACAACGGAAAGGATATCGGCTTAATTGACACCTACGCTTAAGCACCATTAATTATTAAACAAAAAATGCTGTTGACCGATTCAACAGCATTCGTTATCAGTATTTCATGTTAAACGCTATTTTCAGCAGTTCCTGTAAATAATATAATTCCAATCCTGAAGTATTGGCTTTACAGTAGCATCTTTATGGTCCATTGTTACATAATCATTTCTGTTATGCGAAATTAGTTTCAAGTCGGTATCGGTTTGGTCTGTTGAAACAAAGTAAAAACTCAAGGGAGATTTGTGAACTTTACCATAGCAGAGCAATGTAATTTTTCTAGGTGTCAAAGGCTTCCACTAGCTACCGGATATTGGACTTGGCATCTCACCATTGACCGGTCAAGCGTCAATATGTGAAAAATCAAACCAATGTCCATAAACGCTCCTTGCCAGCTGTGTGTTAAGTATTTTACAAAATGTATTATCCCTCCTTTTTTCGTTGTTTCTTTCCCGCAATAGGCAGCAAAGGTAGGTTAGACTCCATGTACTTCAGCATTCCACACGAATTCGTCAAGATCTGGTTCAGGTGAATATACACGGAAACTCCTTGTTGCCTGGAGATCGTCATATGTACCGAAAAACCCCTTTAAAAATTAGTTTCTGTGCATCGTCATGTGATGGCATAATACTCTACGCAAAATAATTGCTTATCTACCAAATAGCAGCAAAACCGTTGGAAAGGATTGCAATTTTATCGCTATAATTACTGTTTTGGTGCATAGTTGCCAGTCTACAAGTCTGCATATGGTTGCAAGTATAGATGAATCTGGAAAATTATATCTTATAGCTTAGCAACTCTATTGTTCGAGACCGCACGTATAACAATCTTTTACGAGATGTTGAAACAAAGACCAATTTTGCTTTTTCGAACCGCGTGAAGATGTTAGCAGTCAATTATTTATAACATGAATTTGTAAATAAATGAAATGCTTAGACCTTTGATTGGGGAGCAAAAAGGCGTAAAGATCGCTATTATTGCAAAGGAAGATCTTGAAAAACTATGGGAAATAGACAATGATCCAGAAGGAGCCCGTTACCTCAGGGATCCAGGTCAGGTATTCCTTCAGAATGATATGGAAAAGCTTCTTGAAAAACTCTCAAGTGATAAGGACACCATGAGAATATATACAATAATGTACGGCGAGGCTTCCGAGGTCGTAGGCAGTATTGGACTTTACAGTATAAACTGGAAACTTGGTTACGCATATATTGGATATGGCATAAGCAAGACATACTGGAAAAGGGGGATAACCACAAGCGCTGTTGAAATATTAACTAAATATTGCTTTGAAACCCTTAACCTAAGGAAACTCATAAGCAGTGTACTGGATCCAAATGTCGCTTCGAGAACGGTACTTGAAAAGAATGGATTTATGGAAATAGGTAGATACTCAAAGCATGCTTACGTGCCCGGGAAAGGTTTTGTGGATGAAATATTGTATGAAAAATTTAACGCGTCCCATTTCCACTAGGAGGAATAAATCAACGCGAGAACATGAAAGGTGGATGACATGAATTTCGAGTCTGACTTGAGAGACGAGATTGTATATTACAGGTATTCTGGCGAGGTAAACACGGAAAATCTTCTCAACGGGGTGAAGCAACGCGCCTTTGCTAGGGATATCAAATTCGTGGTTGTGCCGTCTGAAACTGGTATATCTGCGCTGAAAGCTATTGAGGTTTTCAGGGGAACAGGCATCAGTCCAGTAGTTGTTACCCACTACCCGGATCGCGTGTCCGGACCCAGCGGTGATATACCCATTGGCATAAACCGACCGGAATACGAGGATAGGAGAAACAAAATAATCAACTCCGGTGTCGAGATCGTTCAGGGAACGAGACCATTTGTTCCACCGTCCAGAATCGACTGGACGTGGAATAACATGGAAGGCATGATAGACTCTACTCTAGAACTGTTCGGCTCAGGCACTAAGATTGCAATAGAGGTTGCACTGATGGCTACCGATGCTGGTAAGGTGGATGCCGGAGAAGAAGTGATCACC
>JAJYRT010000095.1 GCA_021793945.1 Thermoplasmata archaeon | reverse complement strand
GAATTGCTTTCCAAAGGTTCCTGCACTGCTAATCGGTTTGTTCGATAGTTGTTCCGAATTGAGTGAACAGAGAAGATCCCTGGTAAGGATTCTGTGATGTTTGAAAGTGCCCAGAAGCGCTTTAACGTCTGCGTTTCTCATACCCACCCCTCGACCCATTTCCTCATTTCTTTCCCATCATCATCGTCAAACGGTATATTGAGATAATGCTCATACTGCGTTGTCGTGGTGTGCCCTTGGCTCAATGCGATCTGCAATGACTTATCTGGATAATAGAACACAAGCCAGGACTCCCAGGTCTTCCTGAAGGCCTTGTTGTTGACAGGAGCTCCCTCGAGGATCCTTTTCGATAACCTTCTCAGTTTCATGTCCAGGGCGGGAAGTTCAGGCAATGAATATAATGACTGGAACAAGTCGGGCACAAGTGTCTTGCCCATATCGCTCAGCCTTATTGCCCTTTCCCTCTGCTTTGCCTTGACCTTGAGCATGGATCCTCTTGGTAGGTGAACAAACTTCCCGTCAAGCCAGTCAGGGTTCTCCCTGAATCTGCATAGCTCGGCATACCTCATCCCTGTCAGAAGGAGTGCGGTGCAGATCTTCATGGTATCCACATCCATGGCATCCCTCAATTTCTCAAATTCCATTGGCCTGAGGATCCTGACCTCAAACTTCTCGGAAGATCTCACTATGGCTCTCAATGATCATGTTAAGATACTGGCAAAACTTAACGGTTTTGCCTCTCCTTGTGGGTGATCTGTGTACACATCCCCATCCCTGGTATATAAAGGGCGTTAAGTTTTAATTGAAAAGTTAACGCTTTATCTATAATTTCGTGGTGTTGGATATATCTACGTTGAATTTTGATGATAATGTTTTAGCTCCTCCGGAAATGTGATAAGGGCCTATGTTGAAAACGGGGGTGATGGTGACATTGATCCAAAAGGTCATATTTCCAATGTCCACAGGCTCATTTGCAAACGAACCTTGAACTAAACTGCTTAAGGAATATGGTAAGGTCTGAGGAGTCAAACTGTTCATTGAAGATGTGAGATATGCCTCTGGATGTATCTGGATGCTTGCGAACAAAGAAGTATTGGAGAAAGGAAAACTTGTCTTTTGACTAACCTTAAAAATAGAAAAGTAAAGGAACGGTCCGGTATAATTCTGGTTCACCATCTTGTTTCCATGCAAAGGGAATACCACATAAACATAGCTAACCCTATTTCCATAACCACTGAAATTCAGGTATCCAACTTTGTAGTTGTAATTTGAATCATTGTATTCATACGATGAAAGCAGATTATAGGGTGTCTTGTCTGGGCTCAGTCCTATGGTGGCTGGTTCACTGTACAGGCTCATTGCGGTGAAGGAAAAGAAAAAAGATAGTACTGTGACTATTGCAGCTATCTTATAGATTAATCTCATTGTCCCCCCATCATGCATACTCCGCCACATATATAGGTTCCGATAATGAACCACCGAAGAGTCCTTGCCCACCATTGGAAATCGTGAATCCAGCGGAATACTCGAAGTAGTTGAGCATAGCATTGGAAGGAGTGTAGCTCGTGCTAATGGCCTGTACAAATTGCATGTTTTGATGGAAACTGAATACGTATGAATCTTTGAAGGAGAATCCATAGTTGTAGCTGTATCCCAAAGGATTGAAGTAAACCCCATTTTTGGTGGCAATGAACCCAGCGTTATGGGAAACATTTATATCATTATATCCGGTGGGCAGGGATTGACTTATCTGGTGGAAAAATATCGGGTACAGCGCCGCCATGATTGCGCCGGTCCCAAGGGACTCAACTGTAACCAAAACTGTCAATGCAGAGTAGAGAGCTTCTTCTCCCAGTTGCCAGGTACCATTCTGATAGTTTTGGTAAGACTCATCCTGAACTTTGAAATAAACCCAGTTTTGTGAAGTTGGTGTCGAAATCTGGTTTCCTGTCCATCTGAAGTTCTGATAGACACTATTTACCCAATAGCTGCTTGAGGAATCGGCTCGCAGAAATGAGGTTTCCAGTCTCATGTAAGGATAGCTTGTGGAAGATATGGGGTAGTTAAAATCGGATGTTGTCTGCAAAGTTAGATAACCAACTAATGAACCTTGTGAATTATAGACGGGTTTTGATGAGTACGTTTGGCCTGGAATAATATTGCCATTGGATCCAGCAGAAGGAAACTCTGTGAAAACATTAAATGAATGCCCAGACGACAAGCTTTCGCCACCATATGAATTGTAAATGTAAGCAACAAAGTATGAGTACACTCCAAGAGTCGCTGACCAGGTTTCTGTGTAGGTGCCAGTTGAGCCCGGATTCCAGGACCTAATTTGAATCCATTGCCCATTAAGCGCATTAACAACATACATTTTCAATGTATCGCCACCCGATCCCAGAGTGTAAATGTTTGCCGTCATCTGAATGTTGGTGGCTCCGGATATTGTATTTGAGTATGTCGTGCTGACCTGAAAGGACGATAGTTGTGGAGGGGTACCGGAGCCCCCTCCGCCGCCGCATCCTGGGCAGGGAATAGGCATCTGTGGGCTCATTATCGGATCAATCGAGTAGGTTTCATTCTTCATCAATGTTATTGGTCCGAATGGAAGAGAGACCTTGGAGACTGTGGCATTGGTTACGATGCCCCCAATGTGAAACATTGACATCTCATTGCGCCAGCTTACCTTTAAGCCTCCTATCGTAACGCTCCAGTCATTCGATGGTATCAAATTGCTTGAGGGGTTCCGTCCCACCTGTGTCGTAACTGTATTTATTTTAAGTGGCATATTGCCATTAAGGTAAACAGTATGAACTGGATTTAAACCCAGTTGAAAGACAATGTAATAACTTGTGTTATGGGCCCTGAGATTTTTCACGGCAACACTTGCATCGATAGATCCTTTTTGGAATGAATATATCTCTGCGGTTTTCACGTTCGGACTGTTCCTCATCACAACTGCAGAATTTTGCAGGCTGTTCTTTATTCTTCTAATTTTAAAGGATGAAAAATGAATCATCCTAAGGCTGGCGTTCTGTAGTTCAAATATCTTCCAATTAACTCTGTAGGATTCAGTTCCGAAGGTGACAAAAATGTCTTTACCTTTGATAGTGACCTTTTCGTTTCCCACTTGGTATTGGTGAACATTACTCTGTATAGGCGTTGCCATGCTTATTCCGGGTAAAAGCATTAGAACAGCTGCAAAAATTGATACCGTGATCGCAACTTTACCATTCATGCAGTAATATACGACACAATTTGTATTTAAGTATTTCTTAGCACATGAGGCAAATTTCGCCTTCCGTTTTATTTCATGGAAGTTGTTTCACGATTTACCGGCATTTGCCGAATCATCCGCAAATCAGGCATAACAACCGGTACATCGAAAACCAGGAACGTGGATCCTCAGGCCCTCGAGGGTGATATCTCAGCTCTCTTGAAGGTGTTTGATAAAATTACCAACATGAAAGTGAGAAGAACCTGATTTTACCGAATATTTTGTGAAAAACTTTGGGCAATCTAACGATGTATACTTATTTCTATTGTCTTTGCCAGGTAATGATATGGACCAAGAACACTGTAAAGCTCCATGGTAAAATTCGCATTGACGTTCTTAGTCAGATTTAGGCTCGCCTGAGAAACTGTGGTATATTGAACGTTAAATGCTCCTTGGGATACAGAAGCAGAAACAAATTGAACCGGAAGTGCAGAGCCATTGTATGTCATATTGTCCAGCATTACTAATATCCCAAGACTAAGTGGACCGGCCAAAACCGATCCGTTGAATATCTCGATGTTTAAGAACAGGTAAATCTCAATCGCATTGCTCACTTCTCTGTCAGGCGCATTGAACCGACAAATAATGGTCAGGTTGTGGTTTGAAACTGAGGTATTGTAGTACTGGTTTGTCGTTCCAAGACCCGAAAGAAATGCGGCCTCATTGTTCACTGGTTCTACGGAAATAACAAGTGGCCTTGTTGTATTCTCGTAAAGGGTGAAAGCGGCCAGGACGATCAAGACCGACAGCACAACCAACGCCACTCTTAATACTCTTCTCATAACCACTCCGTTAGACATTCTCAGCCAGGTTAAAGTATAGGTTATTGCTTCCCACGTAGATAGCATGGGTATTGGAACTTTCAAAGATAGAGTACTGTACTGAGTAATCATAGTAGTTATAGGCAGGGTTATTAACACTTCCACCGATCCCATACTCGTTAACTATTTTGGCACTAAAACCGAACTCGTCAACAGTTTGGGTATATAGATTTAAGAATCCGTAATGATAACTGACAGCTCCATAGGATGGTTGGCAATCCAAACCGAATCTTGCACACATGTAGGCGTCGTAGGCCGTGTACGAACCAGAGTGCGAAATGGTATAAGTGTTAGTTCCTGAAGTTGGTGAGGGATTTGACATCGGAATGAGACCATAAGGGTTAGGAAGCGGTATACCGAAAGCATTCAAAACGTCTATAAGCAAGTTGACAACAGTTTGCATAGCGCTCGGTACATTGTTCGTGTGGTTCTCAAAGTAGTCTTGCACTAAATAAATATAGGAAGTCTGACTTTCTCCAGTGCTCGTACCAGTCAAAGATATCGTTTCGACTACCTGATAAACGTAATACGGGCCAGTAGCGGAGGACGAGTACCACATATATTGCGCAACGGCGTTTGTATTAGGTCCAAGAGGACCCATAGCAGTTTGAACGATCTGGCTCACAATCTGGTTTCCGTTCCAAATGTAGGACGGTGAGTTTGACACTGGAAATGGCGTTTGTCCAGGTGAGTTATCTAGATTTACTCCAGAGTATTGGCTAGCTAAATTTATTGACTCTGTAGCGTTTTCAAGAAGTGTTATCTCCCCCATGGAAAGAACAATGTTATTCCCTTGGGCAGATCTCTTAAGAATTGCTGGTCCCATTAAGCCAGCTGCTTGGTTCCAGAATATGGAGTAACCCCCCATGGTAGCTCCAAGATAGGGTTCGCGACTCACGTTTTGAATTAAAAACTCAGAATCCTGTAATTCAATGGAACTTTGATTTACGTTAATGAGAGAAAGAGTATTATTCTTGAATTGTTGAGCATCAAGTACGGCTAACGGAGTTATGTTTCCGGCGAAAAGATTGGTAATGACGATGCTGGTTCCAAGTGTATCATTAAGAACGTAGTAATTCTCGTAAACCCGTATCATCCGGTTACTCATCGTTATAGACATAACTACGAATTGCCCATTGTTTGAGACATTCACATTTATATCTAATAAATGCTGGTAAATCTCAGAACTGTTGTTGTTGCTAACGTAATATTGCCAGTTTTCCAAGAGTAGATTCCCACCATAGCTTATCACCACGTTATTTCCGTCGACCGTTAAATAATAGTTGCTTAAATTATACGAATGAGAGGGAGATTGGAATAACTCAGCTTGAACCGTGACAGGCGATAGCAACGCAACGGTCAGAACGCTAATAATAGCGATTCTTACATGGTTCATTAATAAATCATGCAGATAATTTATTTAAACGTTGCTACCCTCAAATTTGGTCGACATCTATCACTCTTACTAGCAGAAGCCTCCATTTCCGGTTTCCTGTAATGATGTGGACTTTCTTCTCAGGTGGTTTTTGGACAATTCAACTTTGTTGCCGATTCTCCGGTATTTAAAGCGACTGGAAAATCGACCCCGGATCGCCGCTTGAATCATGTGTATATAATAATAGGGCTTCGGCATCACAACATGCCATTTCCCATCATTTTCTATTGGTATTGTGGCTTCCGAGTGGCTGGCATGTGAGTGGCACATGCCGCCCGGCATGCCATCATTCCTGGCTATCATCCTTGCTTTCCCCCTTCTTCCTGTCGCCGTCGTCCTCCAACTTCTTCTCCCCATGCTTTGCCACCCCCTCTGCAAGCCTCTCCATCAGGTCCTTCATTTCAGGCGTGATCTTATTGCCCTTGCGGATCATGCTCTCCGCCATGAGGTCGAATATCTCCTCCTTTGTCATTCCCGGCCTGTACGGCGTGTTCATAGGATCGAAGGGATCCTCCTGCATGGTTCCCGCAACGTCTTTAACCACGTTGACGTGCTGTTCGCAGTTCGGGCACACAGTGCGCTTGGCACCGCCTGTATACGTCCATGCATACCCGCAATGCCTGCACTTCACCTTCACTCCCGCTTCCTCCTTTTCCTCCATGTCCGCTATGTAGATCCTGTGGCTGCAGCTGGGGCACTGGGCAACCTTCCTGTGTCCCCCGTAATCCCACTCGTAGCCGCACTCGTCACACTGTACCGATACGGCAGGCATTCCATTCTTTATCAGCAACCTGTCCCCGTTCAGCAGTTCCAGTTCCTCCTGGAACTCCCTGAACCTCGATTCCATGTACTCCTTCTTCTTTGCCTCATATTTCTCCCACAACTCCTTGGTGGGAAGTTGGAACTTGACCATCATGACCTTTATCTCCGATATCCCCCTGTGGATCCTCGGGAACTTTCCAAGGGGACGCTCGGGATCGAACGTGTTCCTTGAAAGCAGTTTCATCTTCATGAGCCCCTGCACATCCGTTGATTCAAACCGTATGTGCACCAGTTTCCTGCTCTGTCTTTCGATGAACGTCTCGTCCGGCACCGTGATGAACGTGAGGATCTGCTTGTACCTGAATCCCTGCGTCAGCATCCCAAATACCCTGGCAGACATCTCCTGCCACAACCTGGCGTTTATTCCCAGCCCGGCATCGTCAAACACTATGACCGACCCTGGAGGAAGGCCCTGGTTCACCAGCGCAAGGAAATCCTTCACGGTGAACACGATCCTGTCCACTGAGAAATTGGGGTCAACCCTCTCGGCAAGCCGTATGGATGACAGGGATTTCCCTGATCCCGTGTCGCCAATGAACAGTGCTATGAGGTTGCGGTTCTTCTTTATCCGGTTGCGGATCCATTGCAGCAGCCACACGCT
>JAJYRT010000094.1 GCA_021793945.1 Thermoplasmata archaeon | reverse complement strand
TGGGGCAGTCCATAACAAAGCTGACAATGGATAATATGCCATCACATGACTCTATACTTGAATTTTCTAATGCGCTGGCAGGAAAGATAGGGTACCAGTTCACCGCTGACAGGAGAGACAGCAGGGTTGCGCTAATCAGCAAGGATCCGTCAACCGCAAAAATAGACTTTGACGAGATTTTCAAAGCGAGGGACGAGAAGATGATTTCAGTAGCCTAAGGGACATGAAGTTCCTTTAAAATCATTCTGGCAGAACTATAAAATCATTATTGTTTAACTAATTTCGGAACAGCCAGTTAAGAACTCCACAATATGTTTACGTCGAATCTCAAAACGGGCTGCTTATTCTGGCTTCAAGTTTGGCTGAATTACAATTTTTATATTTGGTTGACAGAATGCATCCCCTTTGATATGCAGCCCTTCAATTAATTGAACGGCAAATGTGTAAAGAGAAGTAACGATACAGAAGGGCGCTCACAACCTCTACGTCACAAGTTAGGTGACTCCAGCGCTCAAGATATTGTAAAATAACAAGCAAAAAAAGAAAACTTTAGAGTTTGCTGATAAGCGAGGTTGTTTCTCCAGCCGCTTTCTCGATATCCTTGTACTTTATTCTCATCTCTTCCTTGTATTCCTCTGATTCGCTGGATCTGGCTGCAAGTAAATTAAGGAGATGATCAAGTTCAGATTCAAGTACGCTGCTCAGGATCCTGAGTTTCTGGACCTTGTCTTCCGATATGCTCCTGCGCTTCTCGGATACGAAGCAGTCAAAATGCACAGCTCCACTCTTGGTAAATGTAAATTTCTCCCCGGTGACGACAAGCTTCTTGCATGAGTAACAGATGAATTCTGCCATGTAAACATGATGTTTTGAGGGATTAAATTAATATCGCTATAATTTGTCGTTTCTCCAAAGAAATCAAGTGTGCAATAATCAATTATACGCTTTTGGCATAGCCAACTGATAATTATGGATTTTGCATTCAGCGAAGATCAGGAAAACCTCAGGTCGTCTGTCAGGGAGTTTGCCAAACGTGAGATTGCCCCGAAGATCAGGGAGATGATTAAGACCAGAAAAATACCTGATGAAATATTCAAGGGTCTTGCAAGGATGAATCTCATGGGTATGACAGCTTCTGAGGAATATGGCGGGCTCGGAGCAGACGCCATGACTACAGGCATAGTTGCGGAAGAGATCGCGAAGGCAGATCCGACAATGTCCATACCTGTTCTTTTCCTCGTAGACAATGCATGGACGAATCTTATCAACAAGTACGGAACCAAGGAACTCAAATCCGAGATTCTCCCAGCCGTTGCAAAGGGAAAGTCAATAGTCGGGATTGCCTCAACTGAACCGAATTTCGGATCGGATATCGGATCGATGACAACGGTGGCTAAGAAGAACGGAAGCAAATATGTCCTTGAGGGTGAAAAAGCTTTCATTTCTCTTATAAGGGATATAAAGGAGAGATCTGGAGGCTTTGTCACAGTGGCGAAGACAGACCAAAGCAAGGGTACTGGAGGGGTTTCGCTATTCTATTTGCCATACAGTGACCGGCTGGACATATCATATACAGAGGAAATGGGCCGAGAGGGGTCCTCATGGGGGAGCTTCAGGTTTTCAGGCATAGACCTTACCGCAAAACATCTGCTTGGAAAGGAGAATGGCGGTTTCAAAATCATACATGAGGGTTTTGAGTTTGCTAGAGGGCTCATAGCAGTGATAAGCGCAGGAGCCGCACTTTCCTCTATCAATAACGGAGTAGAATACATGAAATCAAGGAAGGCGTTTGGCAGTGAGATTGCAAAATTTCAGGGACTGCAGTTCCAGGTTGCCGATGACGTCGCAAAGATGGAAGCGGCACTTATGATGGGTTACAAGGCACTATGGACTTATGATCAGGAGCAGAAATATGGCAAATTCACCAGATTCCAGGTCAGCAAACAGATTGCGGTTGCAAAACTCATATCAACCACATGGGCATTTGACGCGATCAGCGACGCACTGCAGTGGCAGGGAGCCTACGGATACTCCAGGGACTGCCCTGAAGAGTGGGCGTTGAGAGGGGTACGATCATTCCAGCTTGCAGAGGGTTCAAGGGAAATAATGAAGATGATAATTGCCAGGGAAACCATAGGTAAGGAATACATTAAATAACCCTATTCCTACCTATGATCCATAATCCATTAACTCATGTAACCACTATCTTTCCAAACATACCATCCTGAGCATGACCAGGATATGTGCACAGATACCAGTATATGCCGGCAGATGAGAAATTGTAACTTATGTTTGTGTATGCATATAATCCGTTGTTTTCAGGAGGGAGATAGCCCATCATGGAGACGTATCCGCCAGAATTGCCTGACTTCATTTCCATTCCAGGAAAATCTGCATATGGCGGTCCTGCTGTACTTAACACGAAGTTATGGAATGAGTCGTTGTCAATATTGACAACGGTGAATTGAACATCCGATCCCCGAGTTATTTGGATTTCAGGGTTGATTACCCCCAGTATTTCGAAACTGTACATGCTGGTTGCGTTCATCGGGCCAGCCATCACGGTCAGATGAGTTGATCCATTGACAAAAACCGTTGAGCTTTCCTGAGAGACATTAACACCAGGTGAAGCTATGTTGATTGTCGACAGTTCTGACTGGTCCAAAAAGCCATAATTCTCATGGCTGCCTCTCGCGAATCCGCCCCATAGATACACGGCCGAAAATATCAGCAGCATCGAGATGAACAAGACCACAGCAATTCCGAGAAATCCATACCTGTTCATTCGTGCACCTATTTCCCCATGGTCCTGATGATCTGTTCATATTCCTCTTCTGATACTTCGCCCCTGGCAAGCCTCTGCTTGGCTATTTCTATGGCTTCATTGCTGTTTGTCGATGAATGGTGAGGATCGCGAAAGATCTCTAATATAAAAAATATGAATATCATTGCAAATATCACTGACATTCCCGCAATAATTGGCATGAAAACACCGATTCCATTGTATCCATAGCCACCCATCATGCCAAATTGATCATAGCTGCTGCCTGCATATCCCCCTCTAAAAAACACTGAAAGAATTATTCCCGCTGCAGCCATTACCAAAACTATTCCGGCAAATAACCAGAAGAAGTTCTCTACCTTTTTGTCCATGTTTACAAATATGCTGAAAAAGCTCTTAAATTCTGCCTGAAATGCATTTCATGAAACAACAAGAAATATATTTCAGACTGGTTGCGTCGTTCAGTTTTGGATGGATCTGTTCCCATTCCACGAATATGCAATTATCGGAACTTTGGTGTGGATGTTGCATGATTCGTCAATACATTAACATCCTGGAAAATATTCTGAGGCTTAAACCAAGAGGATTCAATAGCGAGTGCAGGAAGGTGGATGGATGTTCCGGTATTTCACTTCTTCCCTGACATTTCCTCCTCAAGCGACTTTCTGAAACCGAGCGGGTTCATGCCCTTAATGAATATTTTAATCTCCTCAAGAGAGACTTCCCTGATCATCATCGCTATCCCCACGAAGATAAGTATTGAAGCCACTGATACCGGGAGCAGGACGAGTATGTCCTTGACGTTTATCAACATCGAAACGCCCAGAAGGAAAGCTGCTTCTGCTCCTGCTGGAATAAGCTGCCTAGCGAGATAGAAATTGAAGCCTGCCCCATGCGATCTGTATAGCATTGTCTGCAGTATGACGTAATTGGCAAGCGTCACCATAAGCGTGCTGATTGCTGCACCAGCAACGCCAAGCGAGAAAACTCTGATTCCAAATATCATAGGAGGCACCAGGATGAAGTTCAGAATTATGTTGGCAGTGACGGAAAGAAGGGAGAGGATTCCGATAACCGGTGATTTTCCCCTGGCTATCAGGGCGGATGAATATGGAGAAAGTGTTATGGAGAAATATATGTTAACCGCCAGGATTCCAAGAATTACAGAGTACGATATGAAAGCCGCGCTGAAAAGGTTCACGATTTCGCTGGAATAAACTATGAAGAGCACAACAAACGGAAGTATGAAAAGCGAAATGAAACGCTCGTACTCCTTTACTGAAGAGGAGAAATTCTCCCTCGTACCGTGGGCATGTATCCTGGAAAGCATCGGGAGAAAAAAGACGGAAACTGCACTTGAAAGGCTGGATATGAGCAGCACAATCTTCTGGTCAGCGTAAAATGCGGCTGTAGCTGTAGCCTGCCAGAAGAACTGTATGATTACCTTATCGATATTACCGTTGATGGTTCCAAGTGCGGTGGAAAATGCTAGGGGCAATGCTATTTTCCTGTATTTCCTGAATGTATTCCAGCTTGGCCTGCCAATCTTCCATGGCCTGCCAACGTAAAGCGAGACCAGGAAGTAAGTGGTATATGTTACGCTGTATGTCAGCCCAAGAGCGATTGCCCCGCTTATAATCTCATGGCCCGGGAGGTTGTAATAGAATGCAAGACCGAGAAATATGAATATGGAGTTTCGCAGTATTGCCTCAATGAGAGGAGGTATTGCCAGTCGCGTCGGCGACATGTTTGCAGAATAAAATGAGTTCGTGAACCCTATAAGGCTGTTGAAGAAATAGTAAGGTATGAGGGCAATTACGACCCAGTATTCAACTGGACTCTCGAACCCCCTGTGGAGAATGTCTGTCCATACAAAAAGGGCACTGAGGGTTACAATGACAAATATGATCCCGAGCGCGAGCTTTATGGCAAGGAAAGTGCCGTTGCTCTCTGCAATGTCTCTTCCCTCAGCTTGGGTCTTTACGTTTGCAGTTGTGAACCCAAGGTCTGTCACCAGAGACATTGTACCTGCAAATCCCATTCCGAATGCGAGGAAACCAAAAGCCTCGACGCCCATAAATCGCGTTATGAAGAAAAGCCCTACATAACCGAACAGGGCGCTTATCACGTTCTGCGATACTATGATGGAGGACTTGCGGCTTAGCAACTGCAGGTGCATAGTTAACGCACGAAATAAATCTTGCCCATCGACAAAAATGACTAAATGCCTAAACAGCTTCAGTAACCGGATGCCCTGGATAGAGAAGTATAGGCCACAAACACTGGGAGACCTCATAGTCAGCGACGAGACGCTGACGCTACTCAGCAAATGGGTTGAAGCGTGGAAAGATGGTACTCCAGCAAAAACCACGCTTATACTGCACGGAAAACCCGGTATGGGAAAAACGTCCTGCGCATATGCCATCGCCAACTACGCAGGATGGAATGTCGTGGAGATGAACGCATCTGATCAGCGGAACAGGGACAGCGTCAGGCGTGTTGCACTCATGGCTTCCCTGTATTCTGACATTACCAGTTTTGCATCTCCTGAAAACGCGACAAGAAAGCTGATACTGGTTGATGAGGCCGACAACATGTTTGAGTCAAGGTCTGCAGAAACCGGTGGTGATTCAGGCGGTACCGCTGAACTTGCCAGGGTGGTGAGGGAAACCAGAAACCCGATCATAATCACCATGAACGATTTCTATGAGTTCAGGAGAAGAGGCCAGAACCGTGAAATAGCAGACAACGCCATGGTGATAGATTTTTCGCCTTACAAGAGGAAGAACACCAATGACTACAAGCAATTCAGGCTGAAGCTCATGAAGAGGGTCAGGTACATCCTCGACAGTGAGAATGTCAGCCTGCCTCAGTCGCTCATCAACGAGGTTATGGACAGGGATTCAATGGACCTCAGGAGTATAATAAACGACCTGGAATCCTTTTGCGGCGGATCCGGCGGCAAGACACATGATTTTGATTTTTCCTTCAGGGATGAAACCGAGAGCCCTTTCAACATTATGATATCAACTTTCAAGTCAAGTACGTATGACGATGTGCTTGATGCTTTGATGAGCAAGGAAGATGAATTCAGCACCGAAGATTACCTTATGTGGATTGACAAGAATCTCCCCGAGGAGGCAAAGGAGTTTGAAGACCTCGCCAATGCCTTCGACCTGGTTTCACTCTCTGACGTTTTCATTGGTAGAGTGTTGAAGAAGCAGCACTATGCCTTCAAGCGATACTCCGAGGAAATTGCAGCCGGCGTCTCGACAAGAATCGCGAAAAGGAACCAGAGCTTCGTGAAATACCAGTTTCCATCATATATTTCTGCGATGTCCAGGATGAAGGGCACGAGGGCAAGCCGAAAGTCCATAGCCACAAAACTGGGGAGGCTGACACACTCAAGCGCTTCGACAGCAATGGACTACATGTGGTTCTTTTCATACATTTCAAGGAAGGATAGGAAGGGGTATGCATCCATGGCTGATAAGCTGGTGATATCGGAGAAAGAGGAGGACGTGTTGAAGAAAGCCGGATCATCTCACGGCAGTTAGGCTCTCTTTCCTTTTTTGGTGAGATCCAAACATAACGGTTTTGCACTTCCTGATGGTGCCGCTGACTGTCACTATCTCAACATCCCCATAATATGAAGACATATATTCCGAAAGTTCCTGCTTCCTGAACTGATCTGTCAAAAATATTGAATATTCTCCCTCACTGTATTTCAACTTGCATTTCATTGACCTGTAGAGGTCACCCGACAAGGTGTTAAGGAGGTTGCTCATTTCAGGATGATGAAACAGGAAATACCGCTTTCGGTATGGAGATCCCTTCACTCTCACCAAAACATTACATTCGATATTTACCTATCGTTTTTTAGGATTGTTGTCAGGCCACTTATGCGTGCCAAAATATAAATATTCTATAACCCTTAAGAAATACCACATCATCAGGGTAGAACAAAATGGCAGAAACTATTACTACATACAGCTTAGTCAGGAATGCCTGGAAAGATCTGAAAAGATCCGAAATTTATGGATTACACAAACAGAGAATGGCAGAATGGAGAAACAGCCCCTCAACAGTTAGGCTTGAAAGGCCGACAAGGGTTGACAGGGCAAGAGCCCTTGGTTACAAAAGCAAGGATGGGTATATTATAGTGAGATCCAGAGTGAGAAGGGGTGGAAGCAACCGCCCCAAGATTATGGGCGGAAGAAGACCCAGAAGAATGGCCTACAGCAAACTTACTAGGAAAAAGAGTATTCAGTGGATTGCTGAAGAAAGGGTTGCTGACAAGTACCCCAATATGGAAGTGCTTAACTCCTATTATG
>JAJYRT010000002.1 GCA_021793945.1 Thermoplasmata archaeon | reverse complement strand
CTACCGCTATCCAGTAACCAGGGACTTCAAACAATGCAGCCAGTATAGAGTTTCCTACCGCTATATTGAGAATGGTCTGGTGTATATTACCTGCCACCGCTCCATATCCTATGCTCTGCAGTATCAGGCCGGAATTAACCGAGGTCCCATAGAACGCCATATCGAATAGGAGCCAGGATCCAGCTGTCCCAAGGATAAGCAGCCTGTATTTCCTGAAGGTGTCCAGGAAACCTATCCTTGACACCTTAACCGGTCCGGAGGTCTGTACAATTTTTCCGGTTGCGTCGCTCACGGACAGTGCCGCTCCGCTAGCATCCCCCTGTACCTGCAACTTGTATCTTGGTGTTTCCCTTATCTTTCTCCTCAGGTAAATAACCGAGACGGCAGGTACGGCACCGAACCCAAGCATGAATCTCCAAGCTTCTCCAAGAGGCAGGAAATGTATAGCAACAATTCCGATGAGCGATCCGGTCAGCAGGCCGAAACCCTGCATGGCGAAAACAGACGCTACCATTTTTCCCCTGTTCCTGACGTTAGAATATTCACTCATTATCGTGGAGCTTATGGGGTAGTCTCCTCCAACTCCTATCCCAAGGATGAATCTTGAGATTATGAGCATGGGTATGTTCACAGAAAACGCCGAAATCAGGGCAAAGATGACTAGAATGCTCATCTCCACTCCGTATGTATATTTTCTTCCCTTGAGATCCGCTATTCTGCCAAAAACTATTGCTCCGACAAATGCTCCGAACAGAGCGGCAGCTCCGATAAGCCCCTCCTCAATAGTCACTGCTGACAGGCTCGTACCCAGAAAGTTGACGGTGGAAGCACCGAACAGGTTGCTGGTCGACGAAATTCCAAAAACCGCTACTATCGCAGGCAAAGCTGTAGACAGGACAAAGAGATCATAAGCGTCGGAAAAAAATCCCATGCCGGCAACGAATATAGTCTTCAGGTGGAACCTTGATGTGGGTGCACCATCTAAATCACTAAGTATTTCTCTAGAAACATCTCTTTCTGTCATATTTCCAGTTTAGCATTTTGAGGATTGCTATAAAGATTATCTAAATAAAGTAAATAGATAAATATTTTGTAAATAATGCTATATAGACTATATATCTATGCGATTAAATGAACCCTGCCTTTCCCTGAAACACCTCTTCCGCTAGTCTCCGGTTATCCCTTTCCCGCCTGAAGAACAGCGAAGAGAGGGCCATTGCGTCCCTGTAAAACTTCTCCACGCCGAAATCCTGAAGGTATCCATACCCTCCATGCGACTGTAGAGCCTGTTTTGTGCATCTCTTCGCAAGATCAACAGAAAGGAATTTGAGCTCAAGCCTTTCTTTTGCATTGAGATCATCCCTGTCAAACAGGAAACTCCTCAATGCCTCGATCTCCGAATTCAGGTGGGAGAGCGAGAACGCTACCGGCTCATAGTCCTTCAGCAGATGCTCGAATGTGCTTCTTACCTTCGTATACTCGATAGCCTTGTTCAGGGAGCCCTCAGATATGCCTATTGCTATGGCACTTATCTCAAGGTCCAGTGAATCCATGACCTTTGTCATGCGATCCGGCCCTTCATTTCCCAGTGGTATGTAATTATCAGAGTCCACGACAAGCTGCGATAGAGTCAGTCCCCTGAATCCAAGTGACGGGTTGCTCTTGCCTTTTGAAATTCCATTCCTTATCAGAAACAGTTCCTTTCCGGCTTCTCCTCCCAGCGCAACAACAACCGTTGCATCGCTGTTGATTACACCGGTCTTTGTGCCCGTCAGCCTTCCTTCGGAAACGGATAGTTTCCCGGATTCGAGGTATCCTTCCTGAACCTCTTCTATGGCGACGGTGGCGTTGATCTTTCCGCTAGCAACTCCCTCAATAGTCCCTGTATCTCCCGATTCCGAAACGAGCGGATAAAACAGGGAGTTGTTGATTAGCACTTTCAGGGCCGCAGATGGCGAAACTCTGGCAAGGTTTTCAAGAATTATGAGGTACCCTTTTTCGTCTATTCCCGAACCTCCCAGATCGGCTGGAATTTTTGCGCCAAGAAACCCCTGGGCAGCCATCTTCATTATTATACTCTCTCCAAGCCCTCCTCTTTCTATCTTCAGGGAAGATCCTTCAAGATTCTTCTCCGAGAATTCTTTCACAGTATCTCCAAGTATCCTGTATTCCTCATTGATCATTGTGTACCATCCTCCTTTGTCAGCATTCTTGCAATAATCAGTTTCTCAACCTCGCTTGTCCCCTCCCATATCTCCAGTATCTTGGCGTCCCGGTAGAATCTTTCAAGATCGCTGGTAATCCCTGTAGTTCCGGTGAGTTCCATGGCTTTCTCTGCAGCAAAAACAGCAGCTTCAGCCGCATGCCACTTTGCCATGCTGGTTATTATGGGATCCGGCTTGAACTGAAAGAGGTATGATGCAGCCTTGTATGTCAGAAGCCTGGCCGCCTCGACCTTGGCTGCAACCTCGGCCAGGATGAACTGTGAACTCTCTGAATTTGCTTCAGCGATTCCGAGGGCATTTGCCTTCTTTATGTACTGAAGCATCCTGTCAAGTGCGCCCTGTGCAATTCCAAGCCCCTGTGCGGCAACGTAGACCCTGCTTATGTTGAAGAACGTCATTATGTGGTAGAAGCCTTTTCCCTCAGGTCCCACGAGATTCTCCACGGGTATCTCCACATTATTCAATACCAGTTCCGCCGTATTCGTGGCCCTGACCCCGAGTTTTCCCTCAAGTTTGTTTGCTGTGAACCCCTTTACCTTTGTATCAACGATGATTGTGCTCAGCCCGTGGTGCCTCTTCCCGTTTGGAGGTGAGGTCCTGACCAGCATTACGATGAAATCCGCAATTTGCCCGTTGGTTATGAACATCTTTGCACCATTGATGATGAACTTGTCCCCAGATCTGGTGGCGGTTGTCTTTATTCCCGCGACGTCACTCCCTCCTCCAGGCTCTGTTACTGCCAGTCCCATGATAAGCTCCCCGCTGTTTACCCTGGTGAGATACTTCTGTTTCTGCTCCTCGGTTCCAAAGAGCATTATGACCTCTTCACCAAAAAGCGATACTGTTGCGGAGATTCCCAGTCCCGGATCTATCCGGCATAGCTCCTCAATGGCCATCAGCATTCCCCATGGGTTCTCATAGTTGATTATGCCAGCCTCGAATGCCTTCTTTCTTATCTCGTTCGGGTACTTCTCCTCCCTGTCGTATTTTTCTGCCAGTTCCGGGGTTAGCTCTCTCAAGCCAAACTCCCTTATCTTTTTCCTGGTTTCTGCCAGTTCTTCCGGAAAATCAAAATCCATCCTTCTCACACCCTTTCAAATATTACTGAGTATCCCTGTCCGCCACCTACACACAATGTTGCAAGCCCCCTTTCCTTGTTCATGGAATTCATTATCCTTGCCAGAGTCCCTGCCAGCCTGGCGCCGGAAGCTCCGAGGGGATGGCCAATGGAAATGGCGCCTCCGTTGACGTTCACCCTCTCCCGGTCTATTCCCAGCTCCTTCATGGCATTCAGGACAACAACAGCAAAAGCTTCATTGATTTCCCAGAGGTCTATGTCGTCCGCCTTGAGTCCTGCGTTCTGCAGGGCCTTCTTCGATGCGGGGACCGGTCCCTCTCCCATAATTGAGGGATCGACTGCAGCCCACCCGAATGCGCTGATCTTTGCAATAGGTTTCAGGCCGTATTCCTTGAGCTTCTTGCCCGACATCACCATTACAAGGGATGACCCTGCGTTCAGGGGAGAGGAGTTCCCCGCAGTTATCACGCCATCAGGCTTGAACGCCGGTGGCAATTTCTGCATCTGTTCAATGGTTGTGTCTCCTCTTATGCTCTGATCCGTGTCAATCCTGACCGTGGAACCATTGCTCTCAACTTCAAGTGGCAGGATCTCCCCTTTGAAGAACCCATCATCTCTGGCTTTTGCGGCGAGCTTGTGGCTCCGGATGGCAAACTCATCCATCTCTTCCCTTCCTATTCCCTTAATCTTCGCAAGTTTCTCCGCGGTCAGGCCCATGGAATATCCTGTATTCATGTCGTATTTCAGGTATTCCGGCCTTACCAGCAACTTGATGTTCGGCTTTATGTGGGGATTGTTGGAAAGCGGCACGTGGGTCATATGTTCCATTCCGCCTGCCAGGACGATGTCTGAAACCCCGGTCATTATTTCCATCGCACCTATTGTTATCGCATTGAGAGATGAGGAGCATGCCCTGTCCAGGGACATAGCTGGCACGCTCACCGGCATTCCGGCTAGCAACACCGGCTGTCTTCCGCCGTATGTCCAGTTTTCATCTGCCTGAATAGCGCATCCAGTAATCACATCGTTAATTTCTTCCGCTCTTATCCCGGTTGTGGAGACAGAATCCTTTATAAGTTGCCCCAGCGCTTCATCCATTCTGATTGAATTGAACACGTCCCTTTCCGGATCATTAGGTCTGGACCTAGAAAAAGCCGTTCTTTTGAAATAAACCAGATACGCATCCTCTGACATTTTCATTATCTTATATCTCTCATCACTCAAAATACTTTAGCGTCACTGTGGTCATCTTGCGGCACTACGAGCTAATCATAATTCCAAGCAGATACTGGATGTCAACGAATCACCCGCGTGCCGCAAGCCAATCTTTAATACAGGTTGTAAAATAATGTAAACAAGCGGTTAAGGGGAACTCCTACCGCGCAGAGGTTTCAGAATGTATCTCTTCTCCGTCGTACTGCTTGTAGGGCTTTTGCTTGCTGTATTCCTGTTTTTCTATGCAATTTATGAAGTACTCTGGGACGCACTGAAGATGCCGATCAGGAAGATAAGGATGAGAAGCGTTGTACCCAAGCGTATTTACCTATTCATCAGGAACGTCATACTCCAGGGAAAGCTGTTCAAGGAAAAGGGCGGAGGCATCATGCATGCTCTTATGTTCTGGGGCTTTCTGGCATTTGCTGCGTACTCATCAGAGTTTTTTGTGAGAGGCATCGATCCGTCAGCATCCCTCTTTTCACAGGGCCTGTTTGAGAACGTGATATTCTTCACTGTGGACATATTTGCCATAGTAGTCATCGCGGATGTCATCTACGCTGTCGTCAGGAGATGGGTGATCAAGATACCGCGATACAAGGGGCATAACGGATTCGAGGCTGCATTTATTCTTGCTCTGATCGGGGGGCTGATGGTTACATACTACATACTTGGCGTTATACGGCTGGACGGTATAAGCTCAGGTTATCCGGGAAGCATAATGGAGGGGCTTGCACCAGGTGTCACCCCAATAACCAACTTCTTTGCCTCAGTGTTCCCTAAGATTGGCCCTACAGCCGGGCTCTACCTGTACTGGATAACGTGGTCTATCCATGCCTTGATTTTCCTGGTTTTCCTGGTCTACGTCCCGAGGTCCAAGCACCTTCACCTGTTTGCTGCACCGCTTAACGTCTTACTGGCCAAGGATGATCAACCTGCCAGGCTCACCCCGATAGATTTCGACAAGGAGACGAGATTCGGAGCAACGGACGCAAGAGATTTTACATGGAAAGATTATCTTGATTTTGATTCCTGCACGGAGTGCGGAAGATGCACGGCAAACTGCCCGGCAAACCTTACAGGAAAGACGCTCTCTCCCAGGGAAATAATATGGGACCTTCGTGAGGTTGTAATGAAGGAGGGGAAGGAGCTCAGGAAAAACCACGACGATGTTGCAACATCATCAGTATTCACCAAGGTCATAGGAGAACCCATCCTGGAAGAAGATCTCTGGTCATGCACAACGTGCATGGCATGCGTGGAGCAGTGTCCCGTCATGATCGATCATGTGCCAAAGATTGTTGACATGAGACGCTCTCTGGTGCTTAACGAGGGAAAGGCTCCAAGGGAGGTGCTGGATTTCCAGAGAAATATGGAGTCGTACGGCGCACCATGGGTTGTCGACCCATCAACAAGGGGAGACTGGGCAAACGGACTGGACGTCGTGGATCTTTCAAAGACCCCTGACGCTAAATTTGACGTACTGTACTGGGTCGGATGCGTGGCAAGCTATGATCGGAGGAACCAGGAAATTGCGCGTTCAATCGTAAAGATCCTGAAGGTTGCAGGAATATCATTTGCCATACTCGGTTCGCAGGAGAAATGCTCTGGTGATCCGGCTAGAAGGACTGGAAACGAATACCTTGCGCAGATACTCATTAAGCAGAATATCGAGACCTTCAAGGAGAAGAGGGTTCAGAAGGTGATAACGGGCTGTGCACACTGCTTCAATTCGCTGAAGAACGAATACGCTGATTTCGGCATAGAGCTGGAGGTGCACCATCATACAGAATTCATCAACAACCTTCTCGCTTCAGGCAAGATAAAGATTAAGCAGCTTGACAGGGACCTGGTAGAGAAATACACCTACCACGACGCCTGTTACCTCGGAAGATACAACAGGATATTCGAGGAGCCAAGAAGTGTGCTGACTGAATTCGCTGAGAATTACGAAGAAATGGAGATGAACAAGACAAAAGGTCTCTGCTGCGGTGCCGGTGGCGGCAGACTCTGGATGGAAGAGAACGTAGGGCAGAAGGTCTCGCACAAGAGGATTGAGATGGCTGACAAGGTAGATGCCACAACAGTTGTTACAGCGTGCCCGTACTGCATGACAATGCTGGATGACGCAAGGAAGGTAACAAACCGGGAAGAAAAGATGAAGATCACGGACATATCGGAACTCGTTGCAGAACGCCTTGACACATCGGGCGACATTAAGGAGCAATAATCGGAGAAAACCTGGCCGCCATTGATGTTTGCAAAAGGAAACACCACGGCAGCAGTATGATTATTCTTTCACTGGGCAATAGCCTGGAGCTGTGTCAGCAGTTCTTTCTCAACATGCTCGGTGAACAAGATCTCCGGGATATCAACGACAATAAATATCTCTGACAGGAGCAATGTCTCAATTGCGGTTATGGCGAGGTTCTTGAGGATCTTTCCAACGCCGGTCGTAACCTCTATCTGTCCCGGAGCGGTAGCGTCAAACGTGAATGTGAGTGCCCTGTCCGCTGCCACCAGGTCGCGCAATATTCCAGGTTTCTGCGCCTGAATGACGGCCTTGTCCCCCTCTACCTTGCTTGATACTTTCCACTTCTGGTTCTGGAGGAACTTCCCGAACTGAGAGACAACGTCGTTAAGGTTCTTGCTTGTGGTTAAATTCATGTTCTTTTTAAAGAATCCCATAATTTCTGATGGCGTAATACTATATTATGATTAGTCAACTACCAACGTCTAAAGACGTTGGCTTGCAACTGGGAGGATTGAATGACCAAAAATAGCACCCGTCACAATAGGCTGGTTGACATCAGCCCTGTTCCTGATGTTGAGGGAAGCGATAAAATCTGCCTCACCCTCTAGACCACAGGATATACATCTGAAGAGAGATCGTTCAGGTCTGTTCCTTCTATCGATAGAATGGCATTTAGGGCATTCCCTGCTCGTGTTACGTGGATCGATAACAATCACTGGAATGCCCGCTTCCTTAGCTTTGTATTCTATGAACTGACTGAGTTGGTAGAAAGACCAAGAGTTGTGGATATATCTATTGCCCTTCCTAACGGTTGTCCCCATCCGTATGCCTTCGAGGTTCTCGATGGCTATAGCGAAAGAGGTGCCTTTGGCTTTCTGAACGATCTCCTTCGATATGACATGGTTGGTATTTCTCGCAAACCTGCTCTCCTTTCCGGAGAGCTTCTTCAAATGGCGTTTAGCCGATTTAGTTCCAGCAGACTGCAATCTGGATCGCAGGCCTGCATTGTTTTCCCTGACTTCATTGACCCTATCCCCGGAATAGTACTTACCCGTGGAATCAACGGCAATGTTTACGATGCCCATGTCAACGCCGATAATGTCCTCGTGCTTAACCATGGGTTCTTCTGGCACTTCGACGGCAACCATGAGGTAGAACAGCCTGTTTCTCCTGACAAGATCACACTGTCCCCTTATTCTCTGAAAAGGTATCTCTCCGTATTTTCCGATGGTTATGGGTATCCTTATCCTTCCATGAACGGTGTTGATGCTCACCGTATCCATTCCCTTGAAGCTCAATATCCTCTGATCATAGACAATGGATCCAAAATCCCTGAATACATGAAAGGTTGTCCTGTCTGCCTTGTACGTTTCCACAACCTTCGCTATGACCCTGACGGCGAGCTGTGATGCCAGTCCGAATTTTTCCCTGACATCCCTGTAGACGATTTTCTGGATCAGGATCTTGTTGAACAGCCTCTTTTCCCATGCTATATTAGAAACGAAGTTGCAGGCATCATTGAACTGAAGGAAGGTATCGATGAGAGCCCGCCTCTGGTCATTATCAGGAAGCAGCTTGATCTGGAGGGTCTTAAGCACAAGATAGATACACACAATCAATATATAACGGCGTCGCAACTCCTCCCACCGCTGAAGCACGTGGGCTTCCTTGCGACGGAATCGGTGAAATATCGATACATAATGATAAAATTAGGTCGTATGGCCGCATCAAGTTGATGCTCGTTCTCCTGTTCTGTATTACGCCCCCATGCGGCTGTCATTGAAGTCATTTTGCGCATATGCTCTGCTGGCATTGTGATATTCGGAAAAAGTATAAAACCTAACATCCGATGTCCTTAACGGATAGGTGTTTCAATGGTAGACATAATAGTTCTCGTAAAACAGATGCCTGACCTCGAACTGATAAAACCGGATCCATCGACCGGTGAGCCAATGGTTAAAAACGTCCAGTTAAGGATGGAAACATTGAGCGAGAATGCAGTGGAGGCGGCTGTCCAGGTCAAGGAAAAGCATGGGGGGAAGGTAACAGCGATTATTTTCGGTGACGCCCAATCTCCGGCAATCATGAAGAAGGCGTTCGCAATGGGCGTGGATGAGGGGTTTGTCATAACAGGGTATGCGGGAAACAATCCTTCCTATACCGCCAGGGTTTTAGCGGCAAAGATAGCAGGGATAAAGCATGACATAATCATAATGGGGAACCAGTCAGCGGATTCCATATCCGGTCTTCTGCCCGGAATGATTTCCCGGCTGACTGGTGAACCGCTCCTTGGAAACGCTGTATCAGTCCAGATAGAGGGCGGAAATGCCAGGGTGAAACGCGTGCTCGAGGACAGGGACGTGACCATAATTTCAAAACTCCCGGTCGTTGTTTCCGTTACACAGGAGACCAACCAGCCAAGGCTTCCACCGGTGATGCAGATACTTGCGGCGGGCAGGAAGCCCATAAACACAGAGAAGGCAGCGTTGCCTCCTGAAGAGTATACAAAAATATTATCCAACAGGGCTCCAAAGAGCGAGAGGAAGAAGATGATATTTGAAGATGTTGACAAAGGAGTTCCGGAACTGGCAAAGGTTCTCAAGGAGGAGATGAGATGAAGGCCCTGCTGTTTTCTGACAGCGTTGCTCAGGGAAACCAGACAGCAACATATCTGCGGGGGAAAATGGACGTTGACATGGCAGTGCCCTCCGAACTGAAGGAAAAGTTCGCCTCCTCCGGATCAGGAAAGATCTACTCACTGACTGGAACGCTTAATTCAGGGAACGTGGGAGAGAAACTCTCAGAAATTTTCCAGGCTGGATATGACTATGCATTCGTAGACTCAACCATACTCGGAAGGGAAGTTGCCGGATACCTGGCAATCGCACTTGGATCAAGATGCGTTGCCGAGATTAACAGCTTCGATGTTACAGAGGGGAAAGCGAGGACGAGACGCTACTTCTACGGCGGCAAGACGGTCCTTGAGGAGGAGTCATCGGCGAAACTGTTTACGGTTGCACCCGGGATATCAGAAGCAAGTGCAGCCGGGACGAATTCTTCTATCGAGGAGGTTGCACTCCAGGAAACTCCAGTGAAGGTTGAAAAGACCGAGAACAAAGCATCGACCGGTGTTGACATATCAAGCGCAAAGATACTCGTAAGCGTAGGCAGGGGTCTGGGAAAGAAGGAAGGCCTGCAGCAGCTTGAACCACTCGTCAGGGCGCTGGGCGCGGAGTTTGCCGGATCAAGACCGGTCTGCCTCGACTACCAGTGGCTTGGAGAAGACCGTTGGGTAGGCATCTCAGGCAAGAAAGTAAGCCCTAAGGTGTACATCGCACTTGGAATATCCGGACAGATACAGCATATTGCAGGCATCAGGGGTTCAAAGGTCATAATGGCAATAAACAAGGACAAGAGCGCTCCAATTTTCGAGGAGTGTGATTATGGCATTGTCGGAGATATGTATCAGGTGGTACCCAAACTTCTGGCGTTGCTGAAGTGATCGGCTAATTATATTCGTTTAAATTTAATTCCATAATTATTCCTAAAAACAGATTTTTATTCTCTTTCTTTAAGACAGCATACCGAACAAACATTTTTATACCGTATCAGCGTGCATTTATTTTGAAAGCAATGAAGAAATCTTCTTTGATAGTTTTGGTATCGGTATTGACCGTAATACCCTTTATAGCTTTGCTGGACGTGCCTGGATATGCCGTGAATTCACCGACCTTGGGGGGGCTGCCATTCTTCTACTGGTATCAGATAATGTGGCTCTTCCTGGCTGCACTGCTGTTCGGCTCAGCAGCCCTGATCTGGAACAGGGCAGAGGGGGATGAGTAAAAATGTTGAGTGATCTTGGAATCGGTATATTCATCGCGCTATTTGTTGTATTTGTCTTCCTCGGCGTATGGGGCAGGAATTACAAGAAAGGAGACCTGAGCAAGCTTGATGAATGGGCAGTTGGAGGGAGGCATTTCAGTGTATGGATAGTATGGTTCTTGGTCGGAGCGGATCTTTATACTGCATATACCTTCATAGCGATACCTTCTTCCGTATTTGGCATTGGAGCGATATTTTTCTATGCAGTCCCGTATGTTGCAGTCACCTTTGGAATAGCGATGTGGGCTATGCCTAAACTGTGGAGAATATCTCAGAAAAAAGGATATGTCACTGCTGCAGATTTCATAAAGGGCAATTCAAAAAGCGCTATCCTCGCGGTACTCGTTGCCATAGTTGGAATAGTTGCAGAACTTCCCTATATAGGCTTGCAGATAGTCGGGATGCTTTCTGTGCTCAGTGTTATGCTCTCTGGAATTGGAGACATAACACTGGTTACTGACACTGCACTGGTTCTCTCTTTCGTGATTCTCGCAATTTTCACGTACTTCAACGGCTTGAGAGGCGCTACACTTACGGCTATATTCAAGGATGCAATAATACTGTTAAGCGTGGCTATAGTAGTTATTGTGGTCGCATCAACGACCAACATTGCCCATGCTTTCACTCTTGCATCGGCGACCGGGCATCCTTACAATTTATTGCCAACGCAGTTCAACGCATACTGGAGCCTGTTCTTGATGAGTGCACTTGCACTTTACCTGTATCCGCATGCAGTCACCGGTTCCTTGAGCGCCAAGAGTCCGAAAGTTCTCAGGACAAGCCAGTCGCTGTTACCGCTTTATGGAATAGGACTGGCTTTCCTGGCACTGTTTGGAGTGTTTGTTTACGCTAACCCATCCGCCATGAGCTTCCTTTCCACATATCCTAGTACAACTGAGGGAACTTATGTGGTACCTGCACTCATATTCTACACTCTGCCTGGCTGGCTCACCGGCTTCGCTTTTCTTGGAATATTCATCGGCGGCCTTGTTCCTGCGTCAATAATGGCAATATCTCAGTCAAACCTGCTTACGCGAAATATAATCAGGGAATTCAAGCCAAATCTAAAGCCAGCAGCTGAAACAAAGATTGCAAAGATAGCAGCTGTCCTTTTCATATTCCTTGCTGTTGGATTCGTATTCATCTTTCCTCTAACATATTCTGTCCAGCTTCAACTGCTTGGAGGGATAATTATCCTGCAGACACTTCCTTCACTGTTTCTGGGGCTTATAACAGACAAGCTGCACAAGCATGCTCTCACCCTGGGGCTTCTGGTAGGATTGGGATTCGGGTTCTACTTTATGGAGGTCGCCAACCACTACTCTACATGGAAAACCACACTAATTCAGACCAATAGTGAATTCGGGCCGTTCTTCATCGGCCTGTTTGCTCTGCTGGCCAACCTCATAGTTGTGGGTGTAGGAACGCTTGTCTTCAGCTATGCTGGAAAGAAGGGAAAGGTTGCGCCTGCTCAGGCAAAGGAGTGAAACGGAGCACAAGCGGAACCATTCCCAATTTTTTTTTTGACATAAAAAATATTTTTT
The DNA here is from genome assembly GCA_021793945.1 of Thermoplasmata archaeon. The sequence continues at coordinate 24,229 of JAJYRT010000002.1, read as the reverse complement.
TTTATTTTTGGCGATATTCAAGCAATCAGCTTCAGGAACGTCCGAGGTAACATTATTAGGGACATTAGAGCTATTAGGCACCATGCAGGATTCCACTTTTGATCTATACGACTGGCTGATGGACACCGTACCTGGCACAAAATACAACCTGAGCCAGAGCGGAATGAACCAGGTTGACATCTCCAGGATCGGCATCAAGACAGATTTCGCAGAATTTGCGGCGGCAAATATCGATGGCGAACGGCTTTTCAGGAAAACGGTTGCAGCACTGCATTCCGTCGGCGAGAATAACGTAACCTCGACAATAGGAGGATCCCAGGCTATTTTTATCGCCGCATCTATCATGGCCATGAATCATGAGAACGTATCCATGCCGGTACCAGAATATGAACCAATGTTCTCGGTTCCGGAAATGGTCGGATTAAGGGTCAACAGGATCACCGGGAATGACTTTCCCGGAAAAGCTGGAAAAGAAACCTCTTTCATGCTCAGCGATCCAAACAACCCCCGCGGTGTCCGGTACAGGAAGGAAGTTATTCAACATGTAGCGGAAACAGTTGCAGAGAACAACACCCACGCCCTGGTTGACGAGGCGTTCATGGATTTCTCGTATGAAAAGCCTGAGAGAATCAGGGTAAGCGAGGGCACGATTTTCTCCAACACATTTTCGAAATTTTACGGTCTCGGTTTCATGAGGACGGGATACGCCATCTCAGACGAGGAGACCATTGCCAGGGTCAACCACCTCAGGAGCCTATTTACCGGTGGAAGCTCATCATACTTTCTCTGGATCGCTGCGCAGATTCTCCAGAAGAGGGATTATTTCTATGGTCTGGCAAAGAAGCTTGTGGACGTCAACCGGAAGATAGTTTCCGATTTCGCGGACGAAACCGGCCTGATCTCGGAAGTTGGGTCGGGATCTGCTCCATATTGTCTTATGCAATACAAGTCGAAGATAAATTCGGTGGACCTTTGCAGGCAGGTACTCTCCAGGACGGGAGTGCTTCTATCCTCAGGGGAATATTTCGGGTCTGAAAACTCGTTCAGGCTCTGTTTTACACCAGAAACCGAGAGACTGACGGAGGCAATAGAGCTGCTTACCGGCTTCTTCAAGGCGTTACGCTGATGCAACCGAACATTTACGATAGTTTAGTATATCTTCAAGGCATTTAAGTGCGTGAAGCCAGAGTACGTGAAAGTGGGCATACCCGCCGGGGATACTTATAATTTCATCAAGGGTACACTTAGAGAACGTTCGCTTCACACAGTATGCGAGGAGGCCAGGTGCCCGAATATCGCAGAATGCTGGCAGAGCGGCACTGCAACATTCATGATTATGGGAAGCAATTGCTCTCGCGGCTGCAGATTCTGCTCCGTCACACACGGAGGCATGCTTCCCCTGGATACCGGGGAACCAGACAAGGTTGCCGAGTCAGTCAGTGCGATGGCACTGAAATACGTCGTAATTACCTCCGTCGATCGAGACGATCTTCCCGATCAGGGATCAGGCCACTTTGCAAGGGTCATAAGGAAGGTAAAGGAATCAGGCGTTTATGTCGAGGTGCTAATACCGGATTTCCAGGGAAAGAGGGAACTGATTGACAATATAATTGTGGAAAGGCCGGAGGTTCTTGCACATAACGTGGAAACGGTGAGACGGCTGACGCCAGTTATAAGGGACGCAAGGGCCGGATATGATCAATCGCTTTCATTGTTGAGATATGTCAAGGAAAAAAACAGCATGCAGATTACCAAATCCTCTATTATGCTCGGGAATGGTGAATCGGATGAAGAAGTGATGGAAACCATGGAGGACCTGAGGGATGCAGGCGTGGACATACTCACTATTGGACAGTACCTGCGGCCGTCAAAGAAACAGATTGAGGTGAAGGAGTACTGCACTGTGGACAGGTTTCGAAGACTGGAGGAAATGGGCTACAGGCTGGGTTTCTCCTACGTAGCTTCCGGCCCTCTTGTCAGGACATCGTACAAAGCAGCGGAAGCGTGGACATTAAGGAGGTTAAATAATGACAGAAATGGTGAATGAACAGAATGAAAAGGACGTCTTTGTCAGGGCATACACAGCAATGGTGCTGTCCAGGACATTCGACAAGAAGATAGTGATGGCCCAGAGGCAGGGGAGAATAGGCTTCTACACTCCATCCATAGGACAGGAGGCAACACAGGTCGGGCTTTCCATGGCACTCGACCATGACGACGTGATATTCCAGTATTACAGGGATGTCGCACTCATGATCCACAGGGGCGTACCCATCGAGGTCATTCTTGACCAGATAATGGGGAATGCGGAAGATGAATCAAAGGGAAGGCAGATGCCAAGCCACTATACAGCAAAGAAATACAACTTCATGTCGGTCCAGAGCCCGGTTGCAACAAACCTGCCGCTTGCTGTTGGCGCAGCATATGCCCTGAGGTACCAGAAAAAGAACACCGTTGTTGTTGCTACCTTCGGAGACGGATCAACTTCAACCCCGGATTTTCACGCAGCAATGAATCTTGCTGCGGTATTTAACCTGCCTGTGATTTTCCTGTGCGAGAATAACGGATGGGCAATATCCCTTCCGACGGAGAAACAGACAAAGGTTGAGATATCTGAGAAGGCAGCTGCCTATGGAATGAAGGGCGTGAAGGTCGATGGCAACAACTTCATAGAGACTTACAGAGCAACAATGGAAGCCGTGGAAAGAGCCAGGTCTGGAAATGGGCCGACTCTCATAGATGCCATAAGCTTCAGGATGGGAGCCCACTCAACCTCCGATGATCCTTCAAAGTACAGGAGCCAGACGGTTGAGGAAGGCAGCGAGAAGGATCCAATCACGATTGCCGAGGAACAGCTGAAATCCCTCGGATATCTTAATGATTCGCTCATAGCAAAGATTAAGGAGGAGTCTACGAAGATGGTCAACGACAAGTTCGACATACAGGAGAAGATACCTGCACCAGAACCCAGGACTATGTTCGACGACGTTTACGCTGAGAAGAACTGGATAATAAAGGAAGAGGAGGAGGATATCCTTTGAGCACAATGAATATGGTACAGGCACTCAATTCAACACTTGATCATATCATGTCAGGGGACCCGAGCGTGATCCTGCTCGGCGAGGATATCGGCAAGGACGGGGGAGTCTTCAGGGTTACCGAAGGACTGCAGGCCAAATACGGAGAGGAAAGGGTAATAGACACTCCCCTGGTGGAACTTGGAATCGTTGGCATGTCTGTTGGCATGTCGCTCATGGGAGTGAAGGCCATCCCGGAGATACAGTTCCAGGATTTTATTTACACTGCATTTGATCAGATCATAAACCAGATGGCAAAGATGAGATACAGGTCAGGCGGGGGCTTCACCCTCCCAATGGTTCTCCGGACTCCATACGGAGGAGGGATAAGGGGAGGACTGTACCATTCCCAGAGCGGGGAGGCGTATTTTGCCCATACTGCTGGGCTTGTAGTAGTGACGCCGTCAAATCCATATGACGCCAAGGGTTTGCTTCTTTCATCGGTCGAGAGTCCCGATCCGGTCATATTCCTTGAGCCGAAGAGGCTTTACAGGGCGGCAAAAATAGACGTCCCGGATGAAGAATACAGAGTGAAGATAGGTGAGGCAGCCAAACCCATGGAGGGGGACGACCTGACCATAATCACGTACGGAGCGATGGTGCCAACCGTTCTTAACACGGTGAAGAAGAACAACCTGAATGCAGATGTTCTTGATCTCAGGACCCTGCTGCCGATGGATGTCAATGCAATAATCTCTTCCGAGAAGAAAACCGGGAGGGTTGTTATTGTGCACGAAGCCCCAAGAACGCTTGGAATGGGGGCGGAAATCTCTGCCCTTATATCGGAAAGGGCAATAGAATATCTGTATGCACCAATCCTCAGGGTTACCGGTCCGGACATACCATTTCCATACCGGCTTGAGGACTATTATATGCCCAACGAGGCACGCATCATGAAGGCTGTGAACAGGGTTATGGAGTTCAGGTGATCACATGTATGTATTCAAGCTTCCAGACATTGGAGAGGGAGTAACAGAAGGCGAAATAGTAAAGTGGCACGTAAGGGAGGGGGATACAATAAGCAAGGACCAGGACATGGTTGAAATCATGACCGACAAGGTTACTGTCAGGATCCCGTCACCGGTAAATGGCAAGGTTTCAAGGATAATGTTTCCGGAGGGCCAGGTTGTGCAGGTCGGTACGGTTCTGCTGCAGGTTGACGATGGATCCGCAACGCCGGCTGCCGCAGTGGAAGCAGCTGAGGCACCACCTGCCCCGAAACCATCACCACAAATTCAGGCGGCCAAATCAGGTATAGCTACCGCTTCGCCTGCAGTGAGGCGCATCGCCAGGGATAGAGGAATCAGTCTGGCAGACGTTACCGGCACTGGTGACGGTGGGAGAATAACGCTTGAGGACCTGGACCGTGCAGCGTCGAAACCAAAGGCACCTGCACCCGCAGAGACTAAACACGTGGAAACAGCAACTCCTGGTGACGAGGTTCTTGAGATGAGGGGACTCCGCAGGCTGATATCTGAGAAGATGACAAAATCCAAGCAGACGATGCCCCACTTCACGGTGATGGAAGAGATTGACGTTTCCGCAATGACAGAAGCAAGGGATAGGCTCAAGGAGAAGGGCATATCTGTCTCATTCACGCCGTTTTTTGTGAAGGCTACCGTTGTGGCACTCAAGAAACATCCTTACCTGAACGCTCTATACAACGAGGAAAAGAAGAACTACACCATAAGAAAGCAGTACAACATAGGGATTGCCATAGACACGCCTGACGGCCTGACCGTTGCTGTTGTCAGCGATGCTGACAGGAAGAGCCTTGTTGAGGTATCTTCAGAAATATCTGATCTGGCGGACAGGGCCAGGAAAAGCCAGCTCAAGTTGAAGGAGGTCCAGGGATCGACCTTCACGGTGACCAACGTGGGTACGATTGGGGGGATAATGTCAACGCCCATCATCAACTATCCGGAAGTTGCCATACTCGGTGTGCATCGCATACGGTCTTCAGTGGATGGAAACGGAAAAGCCACCAGGAAGATGTTCATCTCCCTGTCATGCGATCACAGGCTGATTGACGGGGCTGAAGCTGCGAGGTTCATCACCGAAGTAAAGGGGTACCTGGAGAACCCCATAGTGTTCCTGGCGCAATAAGTGGTGGCAACATGAGATACGACGCTATAATTATCGGAGCCGGCCCGGGAGGGTATGCGGCTGCAATCAGGCTTGGCCAGAAGGGAAAGAAAGTTGTTCTCGTGGAGAAGGACAGGATAGGGGGCGAATGCCTCAACTATGGATGCATACCTTCAAAGGCTATAATAGAACTTGCCAGCTCCATTGACTACCTGAAGAGAATGAAAGGGGTTCAGATGGACCTAAAGATAGACATGGCCCAGTGGCAGGAATGGAAATGGGGAATGATAAACAGGCTTACGGGCGGTGTGGAAACCCTATGCAAGGGCTATTCCGTCGAGATAGCCAGGGGAGAGGCGGTGATTGTTGACAGCACCCATGTGGCCGTTGGGGATAAGACATATGAGGCGGAAAATCTTGTAATAGCCACCGGATCATCCCCGGTCAAATTCGACAGTTTTCAGGGAGTGCTTTACAACAGGGAAATGCTTGACCTTAAATCCATACCGGAAACACTGGTCGTGATAGGTGGCGGATACATCGGCATTGAACTCGGGACGGCAATGGCAAAACTCGGATCAAAGGTTACAGTGGTTGAAATGATGCCGACAATTTTGCCCGGTGTTGATCCAGATCTCGTGAAACCCGTGGAGAGGAAGATCAGGGAACTGGGCATAACAGTCTTCACAGACACAAAGGTCAAGTCCGTCACAAAGGCTGAAAAATACTCGGTGGTGCTGGAAAATGGAAACACGATGACAGCTGACACTGTTATGCTTACGGTGGGAAGGAAGCCTAACATTTCAGGATTCGGCCTTGAAAGGCTCGGGCTCGCCATGGATGGTAACTTCATAAGGACAGACCGGAGGAAGAGAACCAGCATCCCTAACGTTTACGCCATCGGCGATGTTTCTGGACAGCCCATGCTCGCGCATAAGGCATACTATGATGCCGATATAGCCTCCGACAACATTTGTGGAATTGACAGCGAGGTGGAGTACCTTGCCATGCCATACGTCATATATTCTGATCCGGAGATTGCCTACACGGGATCCAAGTCCACAGGGGAAACCTATTTTCCTGTTGCCGCAAATGGGAGGGCACTGAGCATGAATGCCACAATCGGAGGTTACCGCATATACCATGACGAGAATGGTAAGGTCAAGGGTGCCGGGCTGGTCGCTCCGCACGCTTCAGAGATGATCTCCGAGATCTCCCTGGCAGTGGAATCAGGGCTGAACGCAATGGATATAGGCCTGACCATTCACCCTCACCCGACGGTATCCGAGGGCGTGAAGGAATCAGCGGAAGCTGCATATGGAAAACCGCTTCACTTCAAACCTGCGCACTGATCTGGGCAGAATGCCCTACGGTGAATGCCTTGACCTCCAGATGCAGCTGGTGAAGTTGAGGAAAGCGGGAAGAATAGGCAATACCCTCCTCTTTTTGGAGCACGATCCTCCTGTTTACACCATCGGCAGGAAGGCAGACCCGAAGAATTTTTCCGGAGTGGAGGTTGTCAGGACAGACAGGGGAGGCGACGTGACATACCATTCTCCGGGCCAGCTGGTATGCTACCTGATTTTCAACGTTGAAAGGGATGGCAGGAAGGACGTCAGGAAATTTGTTCATTCTGTGGAATCGGCCATAATCAATACACTGAAGTCTTTCGGTTATGATCCATACGTAGGCGCGGAGCCCGGAATATGGATCAGCGGAGAAAACAGGAAGGTAGCTTCCCTTGGCATGGCAATTGACGGGAACATCTCCTATCACGGTTTCGCCCTGAATCTTACGCAGGAGCCAATAAACGGCTTCCTGGCGGTTAACCCATGCGGAATGGATCCATCAGCGATGGGTTTTGTTCCCCTTGACCGATCTTCAGTGATCAGGGAGATTGTGAATAATTTCTCTTCAGAATATGGACAATTCACTGAGGTGAGCAGGAAGGAGCTTATGGAAGCTGTCAGGACTCTCTCCTGATGTCCCATATCCTCTCCTCAATTCCCAGCCGCCGGTTCGAGATAAGAGCCGTCATGAACAGGAGGGATGAAAGCCTGTTCAGGTAGATCATGACGAACCTGTTAATCTCCATCTCCGTGGAAAGGTAAACTGCTAGCCGCTCCAACCTTCTTGTCACTGTCCTGGCTATGTGCATTGAGGTAGCTTCAACAGACCCACCGGGTACAACAAAAAGTCTGACCTTGCCTATCTCTGCCTTGTATTCCCGTGATCTCTGCTCCAGCCATTCGACTCTATCTGGCTTTATGGCCCTAGCTTTTCCCTCTGCGGACACATCCTCGCCAAGAGTGTAAAGGTCTTCCTGTGCAGCCAGCAGATCCTGCCTGACGTCATCCCATCTCGTTATGACAATTGCGTTTCCGATGAAGGATATGGCCTCGTCAAGCGTGCCTTCAAATTCAACAAGCGGTGATGCCTTCCCCACCCTCTTCTTAAGTGCGGTGTCCGTTTCTCCGGTATCACCCCGCCTCGTAAACATTGCAATAAGATTGGCAGGAAAAACTTAAGCTTTGCTCCCTGAAACCTTCGACCAGACAGAATGGGGAAGCAGGAACCCTCCTATGGTCCCGCCCAGTGCCTGGAACAGCACACCGAATACAACAAGCCGGATGTACATCGCAGTGTTTCCCAGTCCCGTAAGGTACGAGACCAGCGATAGGTCACTGGAAATTATGGTGGAATACGAAGAGTAAGGCGTGAAGACATTCATCGCACCGGTTCCCAGTATTGCAAATATTATGACCGCAATGGAGAGTATTGCTCCAGATACGGCGCCTGCTATGGCTCCCCTTGCAGCTCCTCGTGCAATCAGTCCCGCAACGATTCCCGCTAATACAATGACGAAGAAGCTCAGGTTGATTAGCAGTAGAGTTATTGCCAGCGCTGCAATGATTCCCGCAGCAATGTTACCAACGTAACCCAGCCTTGACTGTTCATCCATGAAGTTGTATCCGGCATTTAATATTTAAGAGTTTGTTGTATCCAGGTATGCATCAGCCTAAAAATACCTGAAAGTTGACCTGTCCAGCTGGTTCATGAAATCCTCAGCAATGTCTTTATCAGGGTCGGGTGTCATTTCAACACTATCCCACGAGATCCTGGCCCTTGTCTCTCTACCCGGGCTAATGCCGGACACCGAGAAAGTTATGGCCCTTATCCTGTCAATCTCCTTTGGGTCCGGAAAATCATTCTTTGTTGTAAGGTCATTGGTGTCGGCGCCGATGAAGATCTCGCAGGACTCATAGGAAATGCCATACCTGTCCACCTGTATCCTTCTCATTTTCTTCAGGCTGAAAAGGTTGGAGAAATAGGTCACCAGGTCAGAGAAATCGTCATTTTCGACTTTCATAACGTCTCTTCAGGACTTACGCCATAAAAAATATTGTTTAGCAGCAGGCACAAATTATTGGGTAGATTGTTCAACCGGGTTCCTTCGAGATCTCAATTCATACGCCAGTAGCACAACGGATACTAGAAGCAACAGCGTTCCCGCCGTTCTCCACATGGCGGTGTATGTCATGGAGTCTATAATGAATCCAAGCAGGGGAGTTCCGACGATGATGCCTATGTACATTATGCTCAGTGCAGCGCCGCTGTACACACCAACACTATCCCTTGGAGCCTCTTCAGATATTATTGTGACATAGGTCGAGTTCCAGGCAACCGCGGAAAATCCAAGGAAAAACGACCCGATGGAGGCAAAGTACCATTCCGAGGCTTCCAGAGGCACAAGGATGAGCATGATACCCGAAAGCACAACAATCACAAGGAGGACAACCCTCTGGCTCATGTGAAAAACGTACTGGCTGAGAACCGGCCACACCACTCTTCCGACAACTGCTCCGACCAGCATAACCGCCAGCATCAGTTCCGAGAAGAACACCTCATAGCCCCTGGATTTAAGGAACACGACAAAATACGTGAAAATAGACTGCTGCCCGAGGGAGAGAAATATTGCTACAATGCTGATCATTACTAGGTTCCTGTTTCTCAACGCTTTGAGGAATGTACGGTTGAACTGGCTTCTTGCCCTTTCCTGCCTGGGCATGGGTCCTGACTTCCTGATGATCAGGGCGATCAGGAATGCAAGGGCTACCATTGCAAGGAAAGCATCCTTCAGGGAGAATTTTATGGCTATTATGGGTAGCACCAGCGCAGAGAGTGCCGCTCCTACAGGCACTCCCGCTTGTTTTATTCCCATGGGTACGGCGTGCCTGGGGTAGTATGCGTTGATTATTGCGCTGTTTGTCGCGGGGGTGACTATTCCGTAGCCAAATCCTATGATGATGTATCCCATGACCACGACCAGGTATGTCTGTGCGCTGAAAGCAACCAGTGACCCAAGGGAAAGCAGGAAGAAACAGATCTTGAGTGCCGTCATGGAACCAAGCCGATCGACCATTATCCCTCCTACGTTTGCAGCCAGCAGGGATCCCAGGAAAACAGAGCTGGTTATGAAACCCAGCTCTACGGAATTTATCTGGAACGTACCCTTTATGAAAACTGAGAGAGGAGCATAGGAATTGTTTGTGAAATTGGCGAGGAGCTGGAGAATCATTATCTGCAAGAACGGAGGGATCATCCGCCTGATCAAGGAATTTGACATGGCTTTTGCATGAAATAAGCGGGTTGTTTTTATCATTATTGTTTTTAGTGTTGTTTCCATCAGGAGATCAAGCTACCTGAGCAGGCATCCTGAATACTCTTACCCGGAACTAAATGAAGACATTCTTCCTCATTCTTGGTGCAAGAAAATCACTCCTGGCAAGAATGTAGTAACTCTCTGTACCGGGATGAAAATCCACCGCGACAAATCCGGACCCGAAGAGCAATTCAAGCGCTTTCTTGGTTGAATCCCTCCAGCGCGTAGCCTCCGGGATTCCTGATCTCTTCACAGCATTGAAGTTTTCCGGGATGTATACAAATGCAACTTTGCCGCTTTCGGCGATTCTGGCCAGTTCTGGGCTCACTTCCCCGTTTCTGTCAAGGGCAACTTCCGCATCTTCGTTCAAACTCGGCCTTTCGTAATCGAGCCAGAGTTCTGCGACAAACCGGTCCGTTCTTATGCCTGCGTTTATGCTGTCCTCCATCTCACCGTAGAAATTTGTGAGGAAAGTCCTGGAAAATGCACCTATCTTGTGTATGTTGAAATTGGCATTCAGCGACATCAGCGGATCGTAGGTCCAGGCTACCATCTCATATCCATGAGACCTGGCCCATTCTTTCTGGTACATCTTCAGGCTATACCCTATTCCAGAGTATTTCTTCCCTTCCAGAACGCCGGTCATGTGAGAGTAGAAATAATCATAGTTGTTTCTCCTACCCGGAAAGCCGAAGTTCATGCCCACAAGCCTGTCGCCTTCATATGCGCCGATGACGACTCCCCCATGGAATTTCATCGCAACCACAATGTCCTTGACCAGGCTGTCAAGCTCCCTGAATCCCCATGCCGACTTTATTATTGGCACAATCTGCCTGACCTCATCCGGATCATGAACCTCCGCGATTTTCATGGCTGGCAATACAGAGTGAAGATTAAAAATTATTACTATCATAATCATTAATAATCAAATTCGGGTATTCTGTAGCATGAAGGGAAGGCTTTCATACAGCATCCTACGGATGCCATTGATTTATCCATTCGAGACAAGCTTCGGCAGGCAGACAGAAAGGGTTCCGATCATATTCAGGCTGGAAAAGGAAGGCATTACAGGATATTCCGAGTGCATTACTGATGTGGACCCGTTCTACAGCTATGAATCAAACTCCACTGTAATGCCAGTGATTAAATCCTACCTCGGTAAAATGGTGGTGGAAGCAAAGAATCCGGACGAATTCATGGAGGCTGCGGAACTGATCAAGGGGCACAATATGGCGAAGGGGGCACTGGAAATGCTCCTCTGGGACCACGAGGCAAGGAAAGAGGGAAAGCCTCTTCATGAACTCCTGGGAGAAAGCAAGGGATACGCTGAGGTTGGCGTATCTCTCGGGATGGAGAGCACTGAGGGTCTTATAGCCAAGGTCGGTAATTCCGTGAACATGGGATACCGCAGGATAAAGGTGAAGATAAAGAGAGGGAGGGAAGTCGAGATACTTTCCGCCGTAAGAGACGCGTTCCCTGACATAGTCCTCACGGCCGATGCAAATTCGGACTATTCCATGAAGGACCTGGATATCCTGAAAAAGATCGACAGGTTCAACCTGGAATATATAGAACAGCCATTTGACCACGATGACCTGATTTATCATAGCAGGCTGGCAAAGGAGATAGCCACGCCAATATGCCTCGACGAGTCCATAACGTCACCGGACAGGGCGAGAAAGGCTCTCGAGATTGGTGCCTGTTCGGTGATAAACATAAAACCTGGAAGGGTGGGAGGACTGGGAAATTCCGTAAGCATAGCCAGGATAGCCAGGGAACAAGGTGCACACACCTGGGTCGGCGGTATGCTTGAAACCGGGATAGGAAGGACGTATAACGTCAGCCTTGCATCATCCGCGATGATTGACTACCCCGGGGATACCTCCCCGAATTCAAGGTACTTTGCGAGGGATATAGTCAAAAATCCATTTACAATGGAAGATGGAAAGATAATCCCATCCTCCCTTCCCGGAGCAGGATATCTTATAGATGAGGAGACCTTGAAAAGTTATGCCATTGAAGGGGGTATCATCTGTGAGTGGTAAGGGAGGGGAAATCACAGGATTCTTCACCAAAAACCTGCAAGAAATGATCTCGGACCTGAAGCAGGTCATAGAGTGTGAGAGCCCCTCTGGTAATGTGAGGCTGCTCAATTCCTGCGCGGACAGAATATCAAGGATCATTGAAAGCAGGACAGGAATAAAGCCTGACTTCGAGGATCTGGCTGACGGGTCCAGAGTTCTCACCTTTTCAGTTGGGCAAGGAGAAGGGGATGGAATCCTGGTTCTCTCCCATTACGACACCGTTTTCCCGGAAGGTACGCTGGAAAAGAGGCCATTCCTCGTGTCTGAAGGCAAAATACAGGGTCCAGGGGTTCTCGACATGAAGGCAGGGATCATACAGGGAATATGGGCGCTTAAGTTCCTGATGGAACATGCCAGGGTGACCCGCAGGATCAAATTCCTGATGACCCCTGATGAGGAGACGGGCAGTTTGCATTCGAGAAAATTAATTGAAGAGTCCGGAAAAACTTCAACCCTTGCAATAGTTCTTGAGTCGAGTGAAAATGGTAAACTGAAGACTGGACGAAAAGGTGTCGGTACGTACAAAATTACTGTGAACGGCCGATCGGCTCACGCCGGGTTACATCCCGAAGATGGCATAAACGCTATACTGGAAGCTGCTTATCTGGTTCTGGAACTGCAGGAACTCCAGGACACTTCAAGGGGAACTACAATTAATGTGGGGATGATATCCGGGGGAACTACGACAAATGTTGTTCCTGATGTTGCAGAAATCGGAGTTGACGTTAGAGTAGCCAGTATGGAGGAGTCACGGAGAGTAGACCAAAGCATAAATGCCCTGAAACCCAGAAACGCTGACGCAAGGGTCACAATTGCTGGAGGACTTAACCGGATGCCAATGAGCAAGAACGAAAGAACCGAAAGTGTTCTCAGGGAGGTTGCAAAAATTGGTGCTGGCCTTGGAATTTTAGTAGAAGATATTTCCGTAGGCGGAGCCAGTGATGCAAATATACTCGCTCAAACTGGGATGGCCATTCTTGATGGAATGGGGTCTGTAGGTTCCGGTGCTCATTCCAACTCGGAATTCGTTGCTGCATCAACAATACCGTTAAGGACCGCGCTGCTTGCCATCACACTTTTGAGGTACAGTGAATTGCAAGGAGATGCTTAAAATCGCGGAACCCAGAACATTCTCACCTGATCCAACCATTACATGAAAAATTTCACGGTACACATAGTAAGGAAGCCTTCTGGCATACTTATGCAATGAGGGATCCCAAACGCGTTATATCGAAAGAGATCGTTCAGAAATCAGATGGCAGTTCCCCCGCCAAGGTTATGAAAAACCCACCGGAATGATCGGCATTCTAGTGTATTGCAGGGTACACAGGGAGAGAAGCTACTTTTATTGTCTCAGTCTCCACCAGGAACGGGAGGGGTTGACCAGCCTATTGTGACAACTGTTTTTAAATCAACTGATCCTCCCGGTCGCAATACTTGACGCTTCAGTGAGAGGTTATTGACAAATGTTCGTCGACTTACGAATCGCTTTCAGGACTAGCGATTCGTTATGTATAGTGGAAATCTAACCTGTTAGAACATCCATTCAAATATGTGGACAGTGTGTGATACTACATGGTGGATAGCACTAGCGATGATGAGAACATTGCAGGCAGGCTTGAAAGGTTACCCTATAGCGGGTTTCACACAAAGTTCGCCCTAATGCTGGCCAGCGGAGAATGGGCAGAAAGCCTTATGCTCTTGGGAAATGGCGCAATTCTGGCACTTGTAGCAGCGTACTATGGTATAACGGGAAACCTGTCAGCCTTCGGCATCCCGGCATTTTTCTTTGCCGGGGAATTTATAGGATCTATCCTTTTTGGCAGGATAGCTGATACGAGAGGTAGACGGGCAGTATTTCTGGTCAACCAGCTAATATTTGGTATTGGCATGATCATAGCTGGCTTTATGAACTCATGGCAGCTGATTGGAGTATTTGTCCTGATTGGCGGTATTGGAGTCGGCGGAGAATTTCCGCTGGTTGACAGCTATGGAACTGAAATCTTTGTCAGGAAGAAAAGGGGCGCGTGGCTGGCACTGATTTACACAATAGCCGTAACAGCAGCGCCATTGATTGTCTGGATTACTTCAATCACTAAGGGTATTGGCCCACTGCAGGGACTTGTGGGAAAGGAAGTGGGTTACTATTCGTTCAGGATTCCACTGTGGTTCATGGGTGCCGCCGGAATACTGGTCTGGTTAATCCGGTTCAGGCTAAAGGAGTCTCCAAGATGGCTAGCCACACACGGAAAGATGGATCAGGCAAAGAAAATGATGGATGGCATCGAAGCAGAGGTCATGAGAGAAACCGGATTAAAGGAACTTCCCCCAGTTACAGATAAGATCGAGGCGCCAGTGAAGGTATCTGCTTATAAGGATATATTTGCCAAGGACGTCAGAAAAACTACCGTAATGATGGCAATATTCATGTTCTTCCAGTCTGGAATTTTTTATGGATTTGTGACATTTGCCCCATCACTTGTTGTTGTGAAATATCCCGCAAGCGATCCTCTTGGAGCTGGAGCAGTTATATTCTCAGGATTTCTTGTCGGCAGTATATTCAACATCTTCATAATAGACAAGATTGAGAGGAAATGGGGTATCATACTGTTCGCAATACTTGGAGGCATATTCGGAACCATGTTCTCGATAATACACGGGATCGACGGGGTCGTAATATTCGGCTTCATCACAGCTTTCATGCTCTGGAACTTCTCCAACTTCCTGCACCAGTATAACGCTGAGATATTTCCAACAAGGGTCAGAACAACTGCTGCCGGCTTCGTCTATTCCATAAGCAGGATTTCCACAACAATACTTGTACTCTTCATAGCCGCATTTATTGGGTCTTCCAATGGTCCTGGAATATTCGCATTTGTTTGGGTGCTAGTTGCAATAGTGGTGGCAGTACTGGTCTTAATGGGTCCAAAGTCCACTCAGAAGTTTGTCGAAGAAATAGCTGTCTAATCCAATAGATATCATCTATTTTTTTTTTATTTTTTTTGAACAAATCATTTCTTGTTTCTGCAATTCATGTTATCTGATAAGTTTGTTGGAGATCGATTTTTTTCTCTTACATAGTTTATCAACCCACCGGCGGATATAATTTCCTTAAGGGGGCCATCTGGAGATTCACATTTTACGGCTTTACCCGTAGATTTAAGGGTTAAGGAGCTTGTTTTATCATTGAATTCAATAGTTTCCCCATCTCGTATGGTAGAGTAATCAACTTCACTTATAACCCCTACATTCATGCCCACGTTGACCGCGTTCCTGAAGAATATTCTTGCAAAGGAAACGGCTAAGATGAGCTCGATGCCCAGTTCCTTCAAAGCCAGGGGAGCCTGTTCTCTTGATGATCCGGTTCCAAAATTGGATCCCGCAACAAGTATGTCTCCCTGTTTCACGTTGCCGGGAAAATTCCTGTCCAGTGCCTCCATGCAATGCATCTTAAGCACACCCATCGGAAGGTGCAGGTATGCCCCCGGTGCTATGATATCTGTGTCAATGTTGTCACCAAACAGGAAGACGCGGCTGCTCATATTGCATCCTCCGGATTTACAATTCTGCCTTCCAGTGCGGCAGATGCAACGACATATGAATTTCCCAGGAACACCCGACTATCAGGGTCACCCATTCTCCCCCTGAAATTTCTGTTCGTGTTAGTTATTGCGGTTTCGCCCTTTCCAAGCACTCCCATGTGCAGGCCTGCACATGCACCGCATGTGGATGGCGCTATAATGGCGCCTGAATCAGAGAATATCTGCAACAGTCCCTCAGACATAGCTTGCCGGTAAATCCTCCTTGTCGCGGGAACAATGATCAACTTTGTACTCTCCGCCACCTGATGGCCTTTCAATATCGCGGCTGCTTCCCTGAGGTCCCCTATCGTTCCGTTTGCACAGTTCCCGAGATAAACCTGGTCAATTCTGGTTCCCACTAATTCAGAGATATCATGAACATTTGCTGGTGAATACGGGGCAGCAATCCTTGGCGTTAACTCTGCCAAGTCAATGTGTAACTCACTCTCATATGTTGCATCATTGTCTGGAACCACGATTTCAGGATACGTGCCCATTGATCTGTAGAAACTTTCTACGACTTCATCCGGTACTATCATTCCACATTTCGCACCTCCTTCGACGGTCATGTTTGCAATCGCAAGCCTCTTGTCAACATCAATGTGTTCCATGGCTGATCCGGAAAATTCCATGGACTTGTAGTTCGCGCCATCCGGGCCAGTCATACGCAAGACTTCCAGTATGATATCCTTGCCAGAAACAAACTTCTGGAATTCACCGTCAAGATTTATTCTCATCGTCTCCGGGATCTTGAACCAGTT
Source organism: Thermoplasmata archaeon (assembly GCA_021793945.1). The sequence goes on along the minus strand of JAJYRT010000002.1, from coordinate 7,978 downwards.
GATGCCCATTGCCATAAGGGCAGCTATGTCTGTTGATCCCATACCGATACCCATGGCACCAATTCCTCCGGCGGTGACGGTGTGAGAATCGCTGCCGACAACGAACATTCCAGGGACTATACTTCCGTTCTCTATGAGCAGAGTGTGCTCTATCCCCTCTCCTTCTCTGATCATTTCCACATCCAGACCCGATGCGAAATTCTTCATTTTGAGAATATTGTTGGCGCTGGCAGAATCCTTTGGAGGAAATATATGGTCAAAGACAAAGACAATCTTCCCCTTAAATCTCGGCCTTGAAACACCCATCCTTGACAGTGAATCAAGTGTCAGCGGCCCGAGAACATCGTGAAGATATATAAGATCTGGTGCGGTCCAGAGAAAATCTCCTGCCCTTGCAGTCTTTCCAGAGGCTCTCGTAAATATCTTCTCTGCCATTGTCATGCCTCTCAAAGCCCGGACCTCAACACAGTGTATGAACAATGTGCATTCTTTTAAAGATTTTTGTATGCTCTAACTGCGGGTACCAGTGTGCAATCTTTTCTCCTGATGATATCTCGCGATGGACAGATATCTGTATACAAGGTGAATGAATTTCCCATAGGGAGCTGATATGAACAGCAAACCAACAAAAGACAGGTGAATCAGCAGAAATAATCCCATCAGTGCCGTAGACCGCATTGCAAACAGCATAATTCCGGTGGCCGAGACCATGAATAGTGTAATGAGGAATATTCTGTCCATACTCTCCATTTTCTTTCCTCTGGGATTCCTTCCCCCGGAATCATAGTAAAGGAAGAGTGTTGCTCCCACAATGATCATTAACCCTCCGGCAAGTCCTGAAATTACTGGAACGCTTAGGATCGGATATGGTGGATATATCCCAAGGAAATCCTGCTCCACAAAGGCGGATGCGGTAGAAAGAAGGTCCAGCAGGAAGCCGTACATGACAAGGGCATGCGTTACAAACTTCCTATATGAACCGCGTTCTTCACGATCAGGATAGTTACAACCCGCTCCGCCTCCCTTGAACCATTTTTCGCCAAGGGATTCAAGCATTGCGGAGACAAGGTCGCCAGATCCTATCCTATCCCTATTCTTTGAAGCACTCATGAACCTGAGACCACTCATTAGCCAAGTGGCGATAACGAACACAGCAAGCAACGTGCCTGCAGAGTCGAGGAAAATGTTTGGGAATATCTCGTAGAAAGAACCTTTTTCGGTATATGAGCCAAGAATCCGGGCAGGATTTCCCATCAGGAAGTACGCAGTCAGCAATCCAAAAAATGATAGGCCCAGCAATAATAGGGAAAACCTCACGCGTTTGTCTAGAAGTGGAGCCGCGATAGAAGGTGAAGTATATTCCTCATATGTGTGTGCCCTGACCTCACTGAGAATCGATGGGATATCCACGGAAAATTCATTTGGGGGAGTGAACGGACATGAATCAAAACACTGCCCGCAATCATGGCACAGGTTAGCCATGTACTCTATGTCACCCTTCGCAAATTCCCTCCTGTATTCCATAACATCCCATACCGGGCAGAATCCCTCGCAGTACCTGCACGCATTACATATCTTCATCTGTCTGGCTGCCTCCTTAATCAGGGGATCATAATGTTCTGCAACAGAGTCACTTTTCTGCAATTCCGGCAGCCTCCTTTCCCGCAGTGATCCCAAAAACAGTGCCGATTGTCAACCCGAATCCTGCGACATAACCCTCGGACAGGATATTGCCGGACATGATCTCTCCCGCTGCAAACAGATTAGAAAAAGGTGAACCGTCCGCTGAAAGTACCTGAGCCCTTTCATTTACTGCAGTACCGAAATATGTGAAAGTAATGCCAGGCCTGAAAGGATATCCATAATACGGTTTGATATTAATCGGTCTCGCCCAGTTGCTTTTCGGCAATCTGAGGCCAAGGGTTCCGCAGCCATCCAGCAAACTAGGGTTGAAAGGGCAGTTTTCTGAAGTTGACTGGTTGAATTCATCCACTGTTTTCGAAAGTGCATCCGGATCAATGCCGAGTTTCGCCGCAAGACCGGTGATGCTTTCGGCAGTCTCAGGCTCAAACACTGTCGGGAGGAAAAACTCTTTCGCCCTGGAGTCAATTATGGAATATGCTTTCTGATCTGGCTGCTCCGCTATTAGCTTTCCCCATATGGCATATCTCTTGGGCCACAGGTCCTCACCCTCATCATGGAATCTCTTTCCATCCTTATTCACGGCTATTCCGAAGGGGATGGAATCTATCCGCGTAACTATGCCACCGTCGTGTTTGGGAGACCTGGCATCCACAGCTACACTGTGGAACTGGCTCAAGTTTCCAACGGTTTTGGCTTTAAGGTCCATGAGCATCTTGAGCATTTCTCCTGTGTTATACCTGGACCCTCTCACAATGAAGTTTTTGGCAGCATTCCCCCAGTATTCTCCCAACCAGTCAAGATTTGCCTCAAATCCGCCTGAAGCGATCACAACCGATCCCACCTCAATCTTTTCATTGCTATCCGGTCCCGTGATTTCTGCTCCAGACACCCTATTTCCGATTATTGTGAGATTGGTGCATCTGGTTTCGTAGCGTATCTCCACACCTTCTTTTTTCGCGGTGTCATAGTAACTGTTGACCATGGCCTTTCCGCCGCCAAGCATGAACAGGTTGGTTCTTCCAAGGTGGAGTGTGCCCTTCAGGGCTTCGTGAATGATAACATTATGCGCTTCCAGCCATTCTGGTATGACTCTTGACTCCGAAACCGCCTTCTTCAGCAGGCTCATATTCGTGTTGTTGTGCGTTACTCGTACAACGTCATCCGTGAACTCCTCATTCGAATACGATCCTGTTGTGAAATCATCTTGATCGTGCGCGTATCTTATATCCCGGGTATATTTTGTGTTGCCTCCCCTGGCATTCTTTGGGGCGCACTCGATCATGAGAACTCTGGCAGAGTGCTCAGATGCCGATAAGGAAGCACATAAGCCAGCATTTCCACCTCCCACTACAAGGACATCGTATCTCTTCCTGGTGTAACCAGACATTTTTACAAAATGGTATTACGTTCTTCTATACCAAGTGTACGGTACAGTACACCGGACTGTTTCTAACCGGTTAGATCACAATTTAAAGTATTTGTCGAGGATGGCGCATCATGATAACGGATGATACTCTTCGTGAGGGCATGCAAGCTCCGGGCATTGCCTTTACTATTCAGGAAAAGGTGCACATTGCCAGGATCATCAGTAGTTGCGGAATAAAGAGGGCACTGGTTGCATACCCTCCCGCCCACATCTCAGAAGTTCAGGTCACAGAGAAGATCGTATCTGAACACATATTTCCAGAGACTTTCGCGCTCGGACGGGCCGTAAGGACTGATGTTGACAGTATAGCTGAAACCGGAGCAAACATCTCTCTTCACCTCCCATTCAGAATGGAAAACATGGATGAAGTTCTTGAATCTGTCAGGTATGCCTCCAAGAAAGGAAAAATCGTAGAAGTTGCCGTCGTGGACGTGATGAAGAACAATATAAGAGACGTTATCAAGATAGCCAGAATGGTTTCTGAAGCGGGCGCGGACATTATACAGCTTCCAGATACAACAGGCATAGGTTCACCAAGGAGAATGAGGGCTCTATTCTCGGAGGCAAAATCCTCACTTAAGGGTGAAATAGAGGCTCATTGCCACAATGACATGGGAGGTGCTATTGCGAACTCCTATGCTGCGCTTGAGGGAGGTGCGGATCACATTGATACTACTGTATATGGAATCGGAGAAAGAAACGGAATAACAGATACGGCGTCATTTATAAGTATCCTGAACTCTGATGGAATAAATTCTGGAGTTGACCTGTTGTCTCTAAAGAACGTTTACAGCTTTATGTTGGATCTCATCCTTGATAAGGCTGGCGAATCCTTTTTTATAAAGAATTTCCCTTTGTTTGGGGAAAATACTGCGACTAATACGGCCGGAACGCATGTATCTTACTCAGATGTCTTTACAGGTGGGGAAATGAGTTTCAATGTTTACGCTGGGAAGTCGATGATCACTAAGGTTCTCAACGCCAATAACATTCATCTCGATGAGGTGGCTGTTCGGAAGCTGCTCCAGCTGGTGAAGGATTCCTCTGCGCAACGGGGGAAATGCATAAAAAGCAGCGAAATCATAAAAATGGCAGGTGAAATTTCTGGTTAGAGTAATTGAGATCGGTCATATTGTAGCCGGACCATCTGCAGGACTTATATTCGCGGATCTTGGATACGATGTGATCAAGATAGAAAAGCCAGGTGATGGAGACATTGCAAGGAGGCTCACTCATTCCAGTTCTGGTGCTTTCCCTTTCTACAACAGGGGAAAACGCAGCCTAACGGTGGATCTGGGCACCGAAGGCGGCAAGGAGGTTTTCATGAGGTTGTCAAGAACTGCAGACATCATAATAGACAACCTGGGGTTCGGAGCGATGAAGAGACTGGGGCTTTCCTACGAGAATCTCTCCAGGGTAAACAGGAGACTGATATATCTTTCTATCAAGGGTTATGGCAGCGGACCTCTTGAACGAAGGAAATCGCTTGACTTTCCAATAGAAATTCATAGCGGCATAGCCTATATGACGGGCCTCAGCGGTAGGCCAATGAGAGTTGGCGGATCGATGGTCGACATGGGGGCTGCAATGTTCGGAGTTATACAGTCACTTCAGGCAATAATTGACAGGGAAAGGACCGGAAATGGACGGTTTATTGACATAGGCTTATTCGAGACTGCTTTGTTTTTCATGGGCCAACATATTTCCTCGTACCAGATTAACGGAAAGGAACTCAAGCCAATAAACGAAGAAGGGTTTGCGTGGGCCATTTACGATTTCTTTCCGACAGCCGAGGGAAGGGAGATATTTATCGCTGTTGCAACTGATACACAGTGGAAGGAATTCTGTTCAAGATTGAAGCTCGGAATATGCGAAGAGAAGATGTACGAGAAAAACGAGATGCGCTTTGAGCACAGGGAAACCCTGAAAAAAATTATCTCCTCAAGAACCAGAGATATGCCCACTGAAACCCTCGCCTCCATGCTGGACGCAATGAACATCCCCTATTCATTTCTTAACAGGCCGTGGGACCTGCTTAATGACAAACAGGCTCAACCCAAGCTGGCCAATGAAATATATGCAGGATTGAACCTGAAAGTTCCAACTATTCCAGATAGGACTCTAGCTACGGGAGATCCACCCTCACTTGGCGAAGGAAATGATGAGATACTCGGCTCACTAGGGTTCAGCCCAGAAGAGATAAGAGAACTGAAGAAAAGCAACTGTATATGATCGCCGCACGGTATTTGGAAGAATTAATAAGCGTCCAAGGGTATGTGTAACGGCACATGATTACTGGAAATTTCTCTATAAAGAGTGCGTGCAGTCTCGCTAAAGCCGCGGATACTATAGAGGGAACGGTAATATCATTATATGTTTACCCACTTAAAAGCAAGCTGAATTACGTTTTTGCCATCGCGAATGACAATCATAGCGGAGAGCTGGAAAGTATTCTTTCTAAGGATTTCGTGTCGTTCAGGATATCCCACGAAAAAGACATGCTGATGATCCAGGGGGTAAAGAAGGGACATGGGGTGATGGGAGCCATGATTGACAGCAATTGTATTCCCGTATTCCCCATAATAGCTAGGAACGGCCAGGAGTTCTTCAACTATGCTTCCCTCTTCAATAAGGCTTCAGACGTTCTACAGGAATCAATTGAGCGAACAAATAAAATCGAGACTTTTGATTATGAAAAAACTATTGGAAACGATTTTATTACGGGCATTCCAAAGAAATGGGGAATACTGAACTCGATGGACCTTACCGATACAGAACGCAAACTGGTTAAGGCAGCTTTCAAGATGGGATTCTATGAATGGCCAAGGGTCTATGACCTGAATCTGATGAAGAACGATTATAAGCTCTCAAAGCCCACATTACTGTATCACTTGAGAAAAGCCGAGAAAAAGATAATGCAGACAATTTTTGAATGACATCACAGTGTGTTAACTATTAACAAGTTGCTAAAAGCAGTGAGGCGCAGGACTTTTAAAAATATGCCTTGAGCCGGGATTGAACCAGCGACCTCCAGATCTTCAGTCTGGCGCTCTCCCTACTGAGCTATCAAGGCTTCAACCTCTATATTCCTGAGGTTTATTTAATTTCCCTTTTACTGCAAATCGCTAAAAAAGCTGTGTGAAATTTATTTATCCTCATATGCCATAGGTTTTTATCATGATTCCGGGCAAGATGAATTCCAGGGAAATGAAGAGAATGATGGCACAGATGGGCATCAAATCCGATGAGATGCCTGACGTGAAAACTGTCATACTTAAGGGAACCACAAAAGATTATGTGATATCAAATGCACAGGTGATGATGATAGAGGCAAGGGGCGAGAAAACGTTTCAGATTGTCGGCAATCTTAAGGAAGTTCCTAAATCGGCTGCTGAGAAAGAAATAGAAGTTCCGCTATACAATGAGGATGACCTCAGGCTTGTTATCGATCAGACTGGGGTGAGCAGGGAAAAAGCTATTGAAGCCCTCAAGAAAGCCAACGGCCAACCAGCACAGGCCATCATAGATCTGACCGGCCAATGATAGATTACGGAAAGCTGATCCAGAAGTACAAGCCTGACAGTGTTGAGCAGGGTAAAATCAGTTCACTTGTTTCCGATGTTACTGCCAGGATTAAGAAATACTGTTTAGAAAACTCGATAGATGCGGATCCGGTACTCGTGGGTTCCGTAGCAAAGAGCACGAACATTAAATCCGGCGACATCGACATTTTCGTGACATTTTCAAAGAAATATGAAAAGAGGGAAATGGAAGATCTCGGGGTAAAGATAGGCCGGGCTGTGATCAGGGACGGAACTGAAAAATACGCTGAGCATCCTTACGTTACCGGGCGGCTTAACGGATATAAACTGGATATAGTCCCAAGCTACCGGATAAATCCGGGGGAAAGAAAGGTCAGTTCAGTGGATCGAACACCCCTGCATACCGATTTTGTCCTGAAAAACCTGACAGCTGAAATGAGGGACCAGGTGATACTCCTCAAGCTGTTCATGAAGCACTTCCAGATTTACGGATCCGAGGTAAGGGTATCCGGGTTTTCCGGCTACATCTGTGAACTGCTGATATGGAAATTTGAAAATTTTGAGAACGTGATCCAGATGTTTTCACGCCTCTCAGGCAAGCTCGTTATAGGTAACACAGGGAGAACGAACCTACCAGAGTCACCAGTCCTGATAATAGACCCGGTAGACGATGAGCGGAACGCCGCAGCCGCCGTAAGTGTAGAGAGCCTTTCCACAATGAAGGTGGCGTCGAAGCTTTTTGTCTCTACGCACGATGAGGAATACCTTAACCCGTATCCTCCGAAACAGGAACCGGTATATGCCGACCGCGGAACTGCAATCAGGATATTTCGCATGCCCAAGCCCCCGGTCGTTGACGACATTGTATACCCGCAGGCGGTCAAGTTCAGGAATTCACTTGTTGATCTCCTGTATTCCGGCGGCTTCATGCCTCTCTCCTCGGAAATAAGCCTCGAGGGTGAAGTGCAGATATTGATCGAGTGCAGGGGTTCAAACAGTCCTGCGATCAGAACGCGGGAAGGCCCTCCTGCGGATTCTGACAATGTCATCGATTTTGTCAGGAAATATAAGGAGATAGCAGTAAGGGGGCCATACATTATCGGGGAACGGATATATGCCGATGTAAGAACGGAACCAGAAACGATAGAACAGTTCTTTAAGGAACATATTCAGGATCTTTCCATAGGAAAAAACCTGGCACTGCTCAAGGACAGGATTACCATAGACAATCCCATTGGCGGAAGCACAAGGTTTGACGTCATGGATAAGTTCTATTCAAAGAGGATAACCTGATTATCCTCCGGAAAATACCTCCATGAATACAATTTCGTCATTCACGGAGACAGGTTCATCGGACGTGACAGGT